>CANAZK010000015.1 GCA_947366105.1 uncultured Lachnospiraceae bacterium
AGTTAAATGCATTACCGCCGGCAAGCACAACATTCTCTTTCAAATCTGTAACAAGCTGATACTGGAATACGCCTTTTTCCGCATGATTTAAAGGAAATTCTGCATCAGGAGTAAACGATAACTCCGGTGGCGCAATCTTTTTCTGATTGAAATAGTAATCAACGCATTTCCAGTCTGTTTCTTCGTTTGTTCCTACAATGAAGCGGATTTTCTTCTTCAACGGAAGTCCCATCTCCCTTAAAATCTTTACCGCATGAAGACAAACTGCCATCGGCCCTTTGTTATCAAGGACACCCCGTCCATATAGTTTTCCGTCAATTACTTCCGGTTTGAACGGGTCGCATACCCATCCGTCGCCGCAAGGAACAACGTCCATATGTCCTAAAATTCCAAGTGTTTCTTCCCCGTCGCCAAAATCGGCATGACCTGCATAGTTGTCAAAATTCTCTGTCTTTGCACCCATGCTCTCCGCCATATCAAGGAAACACTGAAGGGCGTCCGCCGCCCCTTTTCCGCAAGGCATACCTTCCAACGGTTCTGCTTCCACACTGTCTATAGAAACAAGTTTTTTAATATCTTCAATCAGACTTTCTCTGTCTTCTCTAATCTTTGCTTCAAAATCCATAATTCGCCTCCGCTCTATATTCGTTCTCTTACAGCATGACTTGAACTAACAGCATAATCGCACTGAATCCCGCTGTAATTCCCATAAGCGGCATAATGAATTTCAACCATTTATCATAAGTAACATCTACCATGGCCAAAGTTGCAAGAACCAATCCCGTTGGTGTGATGAATGAAATCAACCCTAAACCGTAAGCGTAAGCTGAAACAATCGCTGCTCTTGAAACACCCACTGTATCTGCAAGAGGAGCCATAATCGGAACAGACAACACTGCAAGCCCTGATGAAGATGAAATGAAGAATCCAAGTACGATAAATACAAGCATCATCAAGATAATAAATACGAATGGGTTCATTCCGCTGATTGCACCGGAGAAGAACTCAAGGATTGTATCGGAAACCATACCATTTTCAAGGATAATGTTAATACCACGGGCAACACCGACAACAAGGGCAACACTCATTAAATCCGCAGCGCCGCCGATGAACTGATCCATAAAATTTTTCTCGCCGATTCCTGATGTAAATGCAAGCAGAATTGCACATGCAAGGAATAGAGCTGTCATATTATCGAACCACCATCCTTGGGAAACAAGTCCCCATACAAGAACACCGAAAGAAATTCCGAATACGGCGAGAGAAAGTTTCATCTTAATTGTAAACTCCGGAACCTCTCCTTGATGTCCGAATTTCTTCATATGATGCTCGTACTGGTCATAGCAGATAGATTTTGTCGGATCTTCTTTAACTTTCTTCGCATAACGTAAAATGTAAACCAAAGTAATAATAACACCAAGCACAAGAGCTACGGAACGAATTCCCATACCCTCTGCAAGGCTGATGCCCGCCGCGTTCGAAGCGTTACCAACCGAGAACGGGTTGATTGTCGGGAACATAGTACCGATACAAGAACCCATGTAAATTGCTGCGATACATACCATTACATCATAACCTGCCGCCAAGAATACCGGTACGAGAATCGGATATAAAGCAATCGTTTCTTCGGCAAGACCGAATGTGGTACCTCCCGCTGCAATAATAATTGTAATTAAAATAATTAAAATGTATTCTTTACCTTTTGTAACTTTAGAAAGCGCTGCAATCGCTGCATTAAATGCACCCATGTAATTCAGAACGCCGATACATCCTCCGAGGACAAACACAAAGAGAATAATATCTATAGTATCATATACACCGCTGATTGGCGCCAAAAGAATCTCCATGATTCCCTGCGGCGACTGTTCTACCTTCTCATATGTACCTGGAATTGCAACCGGCTTACTGATACTTCCGTCAAGAAATTTATCAAGATTACCAGTTACTCCAAGTTCATCCAATGTACCCTGCGTCGGCTCCATTTCCTCAACTTCGCCGGACGGAGTTGTCACCTCAAACATCTCGCTTGTTGAATTGTAAGACAGCTTTGAATAAAGCCCCGCCGGCACTACTGCTGTTAAAATCGCCGCAAATATAAGTACGATAAACAACACGGTAATGGCGGTAGGAAATTCCAGTTTCTTCTTTTTCTTTGTTGTTTCCATGTTTGTTCCTCCCTATTATTCGTTTGCAAATATTTTTACTAACTCAACAATAACCTTAACTGCCGCTTCCATTCCCTCTACAGTCACATGTTCCATCGGCCCATGATAACCGTGTCCGCCCGTTCCGAGATTTGGACAAGGAAGTCCTTTGAACGAAAGCTTACATCCGTCCGTACCGCCGCGGATTGGAGAAATATCTTCCGCAACGCCTGCAGCCGCACATGCTTTTCTTGCATTATCAATCAGGTACATATTGTCTTGAATAATGCTTTCCATGTTCTGATACTCATCTTTAAGCGTCAGAGCAACCGTACCCTCACCCCAGATTTCGTTCAGACTTTTCTCAATGTGACGAAGTGTATTTTTCCTTGCATTGAAACTGTGTTCGTCATGGTCACGGATGATATACTCCGACACGGCGTGTCCCTCGTCTCCATTAATTGTCAGAAGATGATAAAATCCTTCATATTTCTCCGTGCATCTTGGAATCTCATATCTTGGCAGCATATTGTTAATATCCGCCGCAATTAAAACTGCGTTAATCATAACGTCTTTTGCCGAACCAGGATGTACATTTTTCCCTTGGATTTCAAATTTTGCTTCACAGGCGTTAAAGTTCTGATATTGAATCTCTCCTTCACCATCTCCGTCTAATGTATAGGCAGCCTCTGCACCGAATTTTTCAAAATCAAAATGTGCGGCTCCGCTTCCACACTCTTCATCCGGTGTAAATGCAACGCTGATTTGTCCGTGAGGGATATTCTCATCTCTTAAGATTTCAATAAGCTGCATAATCTCGGCAATTCCGGCCTTATCGTCAACACCAAGAATTGTATTACCGTCTGAAGTAATCAGTGTACGTCCCTTCAGCTCCTTTAAATGTGGGAAATCTTTTGTTGTAAGTATTCTTCCACTTGTTCCAAGCGGCATATCCTCACCATTGTAATTTGGTGTAATTATAGGTTTAATTTCGCCTTCACAGAATTCCGGAACAGTATCCATGTGTGCAATAAAGCCGATTTTCTTCTTTTCTTCATATCCCTTTGTTGCAGGCACGATACCGTATACAAAACACTTCTCGTCAAGCTGTGCATTCTCAACACCCAGTTCTTTCAACTCTTCCACCAAAATTTTAGCAAGATCGAACTGACACTGGGAAGTCGGTACAGCTTCACTGTTTTCATCGCATGGTGTTTTTACCGCCGCATATCTTAGCAGTCTTTCTTCTACCTTCATAGCAATTCCTCCTCGTATATGATTAATATACCCAATCTTAATATTTTCCCATACTGTTTTCAAGCACAACGAATTTTCTTGACACGAAAATTTTGAATGTGATATTATATGTTTAATCAAAAATGAACTAGAAAAAATGCATTTTTTAAACAAACGTCACTTATTTGTACAAAATTAATAAAAAAATTGATTTTTAGGAAAGATTATTAACATGAATGTAGACAAAACAGTGGGAAATAATATAAGAAAATACAGAACCGCATACAATATGACATTGAAAGAGCTGTCTCTAAAGCTTCACAAAAGTATTTCTACAGTTTCAAAATACGAAAAGGGAGAGATCTCCTTAGACCTTCCTACTTTCATGGAGCTTGCCCAAATTTTCAAAGTCTCCCCTTCCCTGCTTCTCGGTTCCGAACCGGAACTTAATAGTGAAGAACCTGTTTACAACAAGACGGCGCACAGACTTTACATGTATACCTACGACGCTCAAAACAAATGCATTGTCCAAAGCCTCATCGAACAATATCCTTCTATATCCCCTGACAACATCTGTCAGGTACAGATGTTTAACGATGTGAAAGACATTAATAATCCGGGAGACTGCGGAAGTTTCTATGCGGGCAAATATATACAAGAAGGATTTATCGGAACCTATTTTCTGCACAATCAAATGACAACAGAACATGTTCTCATTTCCTGCATCCGCAATCTTGTCAATTCTAATCAACAGCTTGGGTTAATGTCAGGATTGTCAAACTACACTATGCTTCCAATTACGATGAAAGTTGTAATTTCCAACACCGAAATTGCAAATAAAGACTCTTTGCTCAAACACCTTCTCTTCTCAAAAGAAGATTATAAAATGCAGAAAAAAACCAATTACTTGACGGTACAGAATTCGTAGAAATTTTCATGCATTTATAGAGAAAGCGACGTATCATAAGATTCGCCGCCTTTCGTATTATAAACTGTCTATCAATACAATCTATTATTATAAAATTACCTGCTTTAAGCTCAAGTCTTTATCAAGCAGCACTACATTTCCCACCTTTCCCGGTTTAATTGAACCATACTTATCATCAAGCCCTACGCTCCTTGCCGGATTGATTGCAGCCGCCGCGACTGCATCTTCAAGCGGAATACCCATTTTCTGCACTGCAATTCTCACACAGTCCATAAGGTTTGTAACGGATCCTGCCAACGCTCCGTCGGAAGCAAGCGTCGCCACATTGCCTTTTACATTTACCGCCTGTCCGCCAAGCGTATACTCTCCGTCCGGCATTCCTGTCGCCCGAATGCTGTCGCTGATTAGTACTACTCTGTCTTTAAACATGTCAAACGTAGTACGTACAACCGAAGGATGAATGTGTACGCCGTCCGTAATCAGTTCTACAAATACATGGCTGCTGTCATGAGCCGCCCCGATGACCCCCGGCGCACGATGCGTAAATGCGGGCATAGCGTTATATAAATGCGTAGCGTGATCCGCGCCTAAATCATAACCCTTTTTCGCCGTAACATAGTCCGCCATGGTATGTGCAAATGAAACATGTACTTCGTCCTTAACTGCTTTGATAAATTCCATTGCACCCTCTTCTTCCGGCGCAATGTCAACAAGACGGAACAACCCCTTGGCCGCCTTCTGAAGCCGCCGGAACATCTCCACATCCGGCTTCACAATGTGCGCTGCCGCCTGCGCGCCCTTTTTCCCTAGAGAAATAAACGGACCCTCCATATTGATTCCGGCAAGAACTGCGCCTTCTTCATTTTTATGTTCTCCGGCTGTCTTTGCAATATGCAAAAGTTCTTCCTCCGGAAGAGTCATTGTTGCCGGAACAATGGTTGTGATTCCCTGAGACGCCTCGTATTTTGCAATTTCTCTAATTGCCTCCTCCGTACCGTCGCAGAAATCATAGCCTACCGCTCCATGAAAATGTACATCAACAAGCCCCGGGATTGCATAGCAGCCGTTCCCGTCTATAATCTCGTCATGATTAGACGCTGTTTCTTTAAATATGCCGTCTTCAATTACAATTTCTCCCGGCTGAAATCTCTTTTCTTCTGTAAATACCTGTACATTTTTAATAATCATATCCGTACACCTATTCCTCTACTTTAGAGTATGCCGCCGCATCGCATACAACGGTTACGTCCGGATGCATCTGCAGGATAGATGCCGGAACATTAGGAGTTACCGGTCCGAAGAAAGCTTTTTTAACAATCTCCGCCTTATCTTCACCACTTACTACTACTACGATTTTCTTAGCGTTCATAATTGTTCCGATACCCATCGTATAAGCCTGTTTCGGAACATCATCTGCCGATGCGAAGAATCGCTTATTTGCCTCGATTGTGCTTGGCTGTAAATCCACACAGTGCGTTACTTTATCAAACTGTTCCGCCGGCTCATTGAATCCGATATGTCCGTTATGCCCAAGACCAAGAAGCTGTAAATCCGCCCCGCCGTAAGATTTAATCAATTCCTCATAGCGCGCGCACTCTTTATCTGCATCCGGTTCCATGCCATTTGGTACGTTTGTATTTGCCTTATCAATATTAATATGGTTGAAGAAATTGTCATTCATGAAATAGTAATAGCTTTGGTCATTCTCTCTTGGAAGCCCCTTGTACTCGTCAAGGTTTACTGATTTCACCTGGGAAAAATCAAGGTCGCCGTTCTCATACATCCTGATTAATTCTTTGTATGTTCCGATTGGAGAAGAACCGGTTGCAAGACCAAGAACACAATTTGGTTTCATAATAACCTGTGCTGCAATAATATTTGCCGCTTTCCTGCTCATTTCATTGTAATCCGCTGTTTTTAAAACTCTCATCTTCATTACCTCTTTTCTATGAATGTCTGTTTTTAAATTATAGTATGCTCCCGGCATACCTGCATCATTTTGATGTTTTGCAAAAGTACCGGTTTGGAAATGTAAATTCCATTCATATCATATTTTACTACATAAACTTCTATAAGTCCAACTACTTTTTCATTATTCCCGGGACGCCTTGGTGTTCTAGAAATCTTTGCAGAATCATTGTAATTATTACTATTATATTGTATACTTAGTTTTATTTAATGTCCTATTATTTGATTACAATTATGCAAGTGAATGATTAGAAAGCGAGGAATGAAAAATGGGGATTTTTGACAGAGTCAAAGAAGTGATCACGGTTGATATATCCGAAAAGATTTCTTACGGAAACAGTATTCGGAAATTATCGGGAGAAATTAATGCAAATGAATCTGCAGTCAAAACACTTATCAATCAGGTCGGGATCCGTTGTGTTGAAAATCATATTGACGAACCGGACTCTGAATATGCAGATTTGTTCAGCAAGATTCTTGAGCTGCGTCAAAGTAATTGTAATTTAGCAGAGCAAATACAGATATTAAAAGAACAGCAGGCGGAGGAAGAAGAAAAACGCCGGCAGCAGCGAGAGGAAATGCGGTTGGCAAAACAGCAGAAGGACAATGAAAAAATGCAGGTATCGTCAGTAGAACAAAACCATAAAATTTGCAGACACTGCGGAAAACCTAATGATGACGATGCAGCTTTTTGTGTACACTGCGGAAATCCTTTTATGAATGAAACTACAAAAGAAGCAGACGCAAAGGAGGATACGGATGTATTGTAAGAATTGCGGAAAAGAAATAAAAGACGGAGTACTTTACTGTCCCATGTGCGGAAAATCTACCGGAGTAACGGAACAAGGGGGAAATAGAGAAAGCAGCCCCAAAAAGAAAAAGCCTAATCCTAAGTTTATAATAGGAATTATGGTTGTAGTTATGCTGATTTTTTTTGTTGGAATTATCGGGAAGAAACTTTCTTCCCTAAATGATACGCAAAGCGTTGCGGACATTGAAGAACCTTCGGAAGATTTTAATGAAGAAAATTATGATACGGGCCAGAATAATCCCGATGATAAAAAATGGGCAAAGAACAAATCCTATAAAAAGGCTTACAAAGAAGAATATGCTTCTTTTGAAAAAAGACTTCAGGAATACTGTGAACAATCGGATATAGAATACATGGAAACCGTTGATGAGTATGCGGAACAAATTGATAAAGCATATAAAAGTATAGAAAAAGCAATTCCAGGTCTTTCCGATAAGATTGCAAAAGATATCAGCTCCAACGCAGAAAGCGAACTCGGATCTGCTATTCTTGAAAAAGTAGCCGGTGCGGCGATCAGCAATGAAAAGGTTCGTAAAACTGCATATAAAACAACAATGATTGTTGCAACCTCTCTATTTGACTATATGATGAATTATACCACTACTAATTATCCATTCGGATTTGAGCTATTAGCGCTCAATGGGGACTATGCCCTCCTAAGATCAGCCGGAACTTATGACGATATGCTGACAATTACCCGAAACAGCATGTTTTATGATATAAAATTGGAAATGATTCAGGAACGTATTCTAGAGTTGGAAGAGGCTTTGGATACCCAAGATAAAGACGAAGATGAGTATGCAGAATACATGGGGATGATTGCAGCAAATAGAACCAAAGAAAAAGAAGTGAAAGAACTATTTTATAAATGTATGACATCTATTGCCTGCGGAGGAAATTATTATTGTCCCGCCACTAACATGAAACTTTATTGGGTAGTACATAAAGACGGCACTGTTTACAATACATTTTGGGCTCCGTCAACAATCGGTGCAGAGGATAGTACATTTAATATTACTATAAGTAATAAAGGCGATTGTTTTTTGGAAAGCCCGGAGGATCGTTTTGTTATAGACCGAACAGGGAAAATTATTTTTGAAGGAAATTCTTTCAACGAAAGAGAAAATGAAGAGGTAGGGGAATCCATTATTTGTACCTATGGTCCAAGCGGTAATGCTCTTCGGGAAACAAAAGTCAAAGATTCTACATATGGAACTTATTATGCAATGGAACTTGTAAAGAAAAACGGAAAAACCAAAAAACTTCTGAACATGAGAGATTATACCCAAAGTTTCGGAAGTCCTTGTTATCCGTCTACCACTTCCGCATACGGATGGGATAGTAACCTTACGTGGAATGAAGATTCTATGAATTGCAGTGATTTTACGTTACTGCAATATACCTCTTTGGAAAATCAGGAGGAAGCGGTCGTAATTGATTTAAGTTCCGGAGAAATGTATTCAAGAGAAGACTTTGAAAACACTGTACAGGAAAATAATTCAAAAGAAATAAAGGCAAATCAAAAACTAGCCGGAAACGGAACACCAAAAAGCGGTTGGATATATAATGCATATAACAATCAGCTCTACGTAATCAATGATTCTGTTACATTAGAGTTTTTAGGCGGGCTGTCCGACAGTTATGTCGGTCTCAACACGCTCGATGCACAATTTGAGTTTGACACGGAAACCCTTCTTAAAAACATTGGTGAATCAAGAGAAATAAGTGATTGGTACTGCCAAAACAACCTGTTATGGATTGTCACAAGAAGCGGCTATTTTTACACATATGATTTAAAAAGCAAGAAAAAAATCCTGAAGTGGAAATCGGAGAGTCTGCACTCCATGCCTTTACTCCATATGGTTTAATGGTATACAATAACAACAAAGAAGAAATCTTTAAAAATAGTTCTGACAAAGAGGCAGAATATAGTGTATTTCAGTATGACGCTTCCGGAAAGCAGATTGGAAAATATCCTACTTATTCTGATGAAATAAGGAGTTTGGGAGGTTATGTTTACGATTTTCTATATTACAGTGGAAAAGATATTTACAATTTGACAACCAAAGAAATTATCAGCTTAGAATAGTTTTAATCACCGTTGGATAGTTGCATGCCAAAGCATCCTGTCCAGCGGTGACTTTTATTGTCTGTTACAAGCCCTTTTCACATCTCTATTCATTTCTTAAAAATGCAACAAACTCCTTTTCACGTTTGCTTAACCGATAATTCTTCGTCGTCACATAAACAGAACAAAGCTCTATATTCTTATCTTTAAAAGGAAGCAGTACAAAATCTCCGGCTTCCGATGGGTTTGGGTAAGCCATGGAGGTCAGATACTCTCCGCTTTTTAACACATCATAAAAACTTCCCCTGTCAGACACCTCAAGAAGCTGCGGATGTTCCCCGATATCCAAAATATCCAAATAATTTTTGGAACACTCATCATTATATGTCACATAAGGATAATCATTCAAATTTTCCGCACTTATTCCCGACATACCAGCAAGAGGATGCGACTTGTGCATAAACGCACATACCTGCATAGGCTTTAAAAGCTCCGCAGCAAGAAGATTATATTCCGAAATCAACCTCATGTATTTCCAGTGCTTTTCTTTCGCATAAAAAATAAAACCCATTGTACTGTCTCCTGATGAGACCGACTCAAGCACCTCTTTACTGCCCATTTCCTTTATCTTATCAGAAAATTTATAGTTGGAAGCATTATGAAATTTCAAAAATTTCCCCATAATATACGTCGCATAATAACAAGAAATATTAAGCTGCCGCTCTTCCTTATCTTTATTTATTTCACGGATTTTTTTCAGCTCAAGGAGAATCATCTTTGCACTTCTTATGAACTCCTCCCCCTCCCTTGTAAGCGTAATTCCTGATGCTGTTCTATTAAAAATCCTATATCCCATCTCCTCTTCAAGCCCTTTTATCATACTGCTTAAATAAGGCTGCGACATATATAGGTTCTGAGAGGCTTTTCTGATCGAACCGGCTTTTGCTACCGCCACTGCATATTCTAAATGATTGAAATTCATATTTTTTTCTCCTTAACAATAGATCTGACACCGCTCTCAATGTTACGCTATAACAAATTACTTATATCTTCTCACATTATTGGGAATAACACAAATTTTTTCTACCATGTTATTATTTTACAAGTAACAGTTCAGCCATGCACAAAGTCACAAAAATCTGAGTTCAAACGTGTTTGAAAACGAAGACTTTTTGTGGACTTTGTATATGGCGTTCTGCCATAAGCGAGAATTTTAGCTGCGTTAGCAGCGGAAAAGGCTATGAAATAGCCAATTCGAGCTTTTATGGCTGAACGGTTACTTTTACAAAACAAAACATAATACGAGGAGAAAGAAAAATATGAAAGACTATTTATCAATTGCAAATTCACCGGTAATGTTCATTGTCTGCGGAATCGTAATCATCTACGTGCTGGCACAATCTCTGTTTTTTATGCATCGTGCTTGGAAACGAGGAAAAGATATCGGGCTGGACACCAAGGTAATGAAGAGTACCGTAAGCGGAAGCGCGCTGTTTTCTATTGTCCCAAGCATCCCGATACTTATTATTCTTGTAATGCTGATGTCCGTACTGGGAAATTATTTCCCTTGGCTGCGTCTCTCAGTCATAGGTTCAAGCTCTTATGAAAATGTAGCTGCAAACATTGCGGCACGCTCATTCGGACTTCTCTCTTACACTGACGAAGGATATAATACTTCCATTTTCATCAGTACTATGTGGGCCATGTCTATCTGTATCCTTTATGAGCCGCTTCTTATTATGCTCGGTCAGAAAAGTCTTGATAAAGGAATGGCAACATTGAAAGTCCGAAAACCTATTCTTTACAGCTTATTAATTGATGGAATTTTTATTGCCATGATGGGATGGTTTTGTGCCCCGTACATGACCTACTGGACGGAAAAACCGGAGCAGATTTTATCTTTAGCCGCTCTTATTACCGGCGGTACTGCCGCTCTTATTTTGAATTGGCTTGGAGAAAAGACTAAAAAGCACATATTAACGGAAATGTCATTCCCCGGCGGTATGCTTATCGGAATGCTGGGTTCCTATATCGTAAACTTATTTTTATAACGGTACAAACAGGAGGAAATACAAAATGAAAAAGCAAAACGCAGATTCTCAGAAAGAATATACAAACAATACCCACCGCATCGGTAAAATCAGCACATTTATCGCAATTCTGCTGATTCTGATGGTTCCCACAGTTATTACCATGGTATACGGAAAGAATACAGAAATTCAGATCTCCAACACGGTAAGCGCCATTATTACGTTAACGGCAATCTACGGTGTAGTAAGTGTAGTCGAAGTCGTATCCTTTTCTCCGTTTTTAGGCTCTGCCGGAACCTACCTTTCTTTCATTACAGGAAATATCATGAACATGAAGCTTCCCGCTGCAACCAACGCACTTCGTGTCAATAATGCAGAACGTGGAACAGATGAAGGCGAAGTCATCACAACACTTGCAATCGGAGCGTCCTCTATCGTTACCACCGTCATCCTGTTTTTAGGTATGCTGTTTCTCGGAAATCTCTTAGTACCTATTATCACAGGACCGGCTCTTGCGCCTGCATTTAACAATGTAACCCCCGCTCTAACAGGCGCACTTGCAGCACCGTATTTTATGAAAAACAAGAAGCTCAGCATCCCTACAGTGATTGCCGGATGCCTGCTTTATCTTAGCCTGGGATATGATTTCATCTCGTCCGGCTACAGTTTCTTTATGTTAGGGTTTATTGTAATCAGCTTCTTATGTTATCTTCTTCTATACAAAACAGGTTATATGAAAGATAAACCTAAACGTTAAAAACATATACACAAAACCAATGGAAAGATGAGGATCAAAAAAATGAACAATCAATTACTAAAAGAAGCTGAAAACTTACATGAGGAACTTACAAAATGGCGTCATTCTCTGCATAGAATTCCAGAGCTTGGGCTCCACCTCCCAAATACTATTAAATTTGTAAAGGAAAAACTATCTGAAATGAATATTCCCTTTCAGGAATATAATGAGTGCTCTTGTATTACAGCCACCCTTGGACAGGACGGCAAATGTTTTCTCCTTCGAAGCGACATGGACGGACTTCCAATGCGGGAGGAATCAGGAGAACCTTTTGCCTCCCAAAACGGATGTATGCACTCCTGCGGACATGATTTACACACGGCTATACTTTTGGGAGCTGCAAAACTATTAAAAAATCATGAAAACACATTAAAAGGACGCGTAAAACTCCTATTTCAATCAGGGGAAGAAACCTTTGACGGCGCAAAAGCCGCCATTGAATCCGGCGTAATGGAAGCGCCTCATGTCGACGCAGCGTTCGCGATGCATGTCGCCTCGATCATCCCTGCTAATACCGTCATTTTCGGGACTTACCCGATGGCAGCCGTATACGGTTTTAGAATTATTCTTACCGGTAAAGGAACGCACGGCTCCACGCCGCAGCTTGGAATAGACCCCATCAATACAGGCGTACATATTTATCTTGCACTGCAGGAGCTGATTGCAAGAGAAATCTCTTCCACTGAAGAGGCCTCTCTTACCATAGGACGTTTCGATGCGGGCAGCGTATCAAACGTTATTCCCGAACGCGCGTTTTTGGAAGGAACACTCAGAACATTCAAGCCTGAAATACGGACAATGCTGATAACGCGTATCAATGAAGTTGTCCATAAAATTGCAGAGACATATCGCACAAAAGTTGAAATTGAAGTATTAAGCGACGTTCCCCCGGTTTCCTGTGATCCGGATATGAATCAGGAAATTGTAAATTCAATCCTTGATATGGACAGTAAAATAAAGGCTCTTCCTCTTTATCATGTTATGGGTTCCGAAGATTTTGCTTTTATTGCAGAAAAAGTTCCCGCAAGTTATTTTGGTCTCGGAGCCGGCATCGACGACCGCTCTCAGTGGCTCGGCCAGCATAATCCACGTGTACGCTTTTCCGATAAATGTCTCCCTCTCGGAGCTGCAATTTATGCAAAAGCCGCTATAGACTGGCTGAATACACATTCATAGATCATACTGTACCCTTTGTCAGGGACATTAAAAAGGCGCTAATTTATTTTCATAGATTAACGCCTTTTAATATGGGAGTTTGAGGTATCCACCACACAAACTATTCATTTTTCCCCAATACAGCCTCTATTACCGCTGAAAATAACGCAGCCACCGGCCATATAATCCAGCTTCGCCCCCAATTCATCGTCCAAAAACTGTATCCAAGATACACCATCGTTATAACCAGCCAATAGACGTCTTCCCATCGCCTGATTTTCTTCCCTATCTCCTTTTTCTGCACTGTATAATCATTTTCCTGCAGAAGTCTGTCATAGCAGGCTCTAACTGTCATTACATTTACAATTAAATAAACTCCGACAGAAACCATAATCAAAAGCCCCACAATACCCCATACATATATGATATCACCTGCATCGAACATTACCCCTGCAAATAAAGGAACAATGCTTAAGATACAAAAGATCACTCCCACCATGATCCCTGTCACATATTTTTCCATATGTGCCTGCTTTCTCTCTTTTACAATTCCCGCCACGCCATACTCCAGCTCAATCCGTTCCTTTTCAAAATACTTATATCTTTCCATTCTCATTTCAACGGTAATAAAAACTGCTACTGCCGCAGCAATAATAAGCAGCAGTATAATCACCCCAAGTCCGGCCGCCATATTCTCCGTCATAGATATCATCCTATATTCTTCATATGCACCCAGTATCAAAAGCGCAATCGGCGACAGAATACACATGGCTGTTCCACCTGCAATTCGCTTTGCCGCAACCTTACTTGCATCCATATAGGATACCGCTTCCTCAAGAGATACCTTTCTTACCGGCTCTTTCGTATCCGAAACGCTCTTTTCAAACATTTCTTCCGGAAACTCTTCCCCGTCTTCTTCCATCTCATCCTTTAATAAGTAATCCGTGCTCACTCCAAATATTTGACTTAACATCAATATTTTGTTCAAATCCGGTATAGAAGCGCCGCTCTCCCATTTTGATACGGACTGTCTCGACACATTTATCTGCTCTGCAAGTTCTTCCTGAGACCAGCCGTTTTTCTTTCTTAACTGCATTATCTTTTCTGCTAAGATCATATCATTTCCTCCTTGCTGTTGATGGCACAACTATAACAAAACCAACTGTTGCCAGCCACCAACCAGGCTTTGAAATTTGTCAACCGGCAGTTGCATCCCCCATTTTACAAGGTTTTTCACACTCACTATAATCCCATCTTGGCAAATGCATCCGCAAAGGCAGTATTAACCGGCTCTTCTTTCTGTTGCCGCAAATATTTCTGTACATCTTTTTTGCTGACTCCGGCGCCCTCCTTCTCTCTTCTATTTTTAAATGCAGACATCTTTTCTTTATATCCGCATACACATACAAATTGTTCTTCATCTGCTTTTTTGATGATTTCCATTTTTTTATGGCAGTTCGGGCACCTCGCGTTGGAAATTCTTGCAATCACCTCTTTATGTCCGCAGGCTCTGTCCTGGCAGACTAACATTCTCGCCTGTTTTCCATTAACTGCAAGCATCGGTTTTCCGCATTTTGGACATTTCTTATTCGTCACATTATCATGCTTGAATTTTCCGTCGCCGGCTTTAATCTCATCAATAATTTCTACAGTATATCCTTTTATCTCCTGAATAAATTTATCTTTTGAAAGCTTCCCTTTGGCAATACCCGACAGCTTCATCTCCCAGTCCGCGGTAAGCTCCGGCTTCTTTAACTCTTCCGGCACAAGCTTCAAAAGCTGTTTTCCTTTGGAAGTGATATAGATATCCTTTCCCCGGAGTTCCATCAAAAATGAATGGAATAATTTATCAATGATATCTGCTCTTGTTGCAACGGTTCCAAGTCCGCCCGTCTCTCCAAGCGTCTTCACCGTCTCCTTATCCCTGCATTCCATGTATTTCACCGGATTCTCCATAGCGGATAACAGGGTGGCTTCATTAAAATGTGCCGGCGACTTTGTCTTCCCGGTGTTCACATTTATCTGCCGGACAGCCAGCCTGTTCCCCTTATCCATATCCGGCAGCGCCTGTTCAGATAAACCTTCTTCATTTTCTTCCTCTTCGTATTCGTAAACCGTCTTCCATCCGGCTTCTTTCACAATCTTTCCCTTTGCCGCAAATGTTTCTCCTGCCGCTGTTCCCTTAAGCGTAGTCTGCTCATACTCAAACGGCGGATAGAGTACGCTTAAGAATCTTCTGACAACTAAATCATATATCTTACGTTCTTCATTTGTCATATGCTCTAACTGTACATACTGCTCAGTCGGAATAATAGCATGATGGTCGCTGACCTTCTTGTCATCCACGAATGATTTATTGACTTTCACCGGCTTCATGATAAGGTTTCCGGCAAGCTTCTTATACGGTCCGACTGCGCAGGCCTTCAATCTGTCTTTTATTGTATCTGCCACATCCGTTCCGATATATTTAGAATCCGTTCTCGGGTAAGTGAGAACCTTATGATTTTCGTAAAGTCTCTGCATGATATTAAGCGTCTCCTTTGCCGAGAAGCCAAATCTTTTATTCGCGTCCCTCTGAAGCTCCGTCAAATCATAAAGTCCCGGCGCATATGATTTCTTTGCAGACTTTTCCACATTTTCTACAACTATTTCTTCATTGCGAAGCTTAATCTCTGTCTCTTCTATTCTCTGCTTTGAAAATGTACGGTAACTTCCGGATTTTCTGTCCTGCCATGTCCATCTCACGTTTCCCGCCTGTACGCTTATTCCATAATATTCCTGCGGCTTAAATTCCCGAATTTCTTCTTCCCTCTTCGCTATCATGGCAAGGGTCGGCGTCTGTACGCGCCCGCAGGAAAGCTGGGCATTATATTTGCATGTAAGCGCTCTTGTGGCGTTAATTCCCACAAGCCAGTCCGCCTCCGCACGTGAAACCGCCGCCGCGTACAAATCATCATACTTTCTTCCGTCCACAAGCTTTGCAAACCCTTCTTTGATTGCCTTATCTGTAACAGAAGAAATCCACAAACGTTTAATCGGCTTGCGGCAGCCTGCTTTCTCAAGAATCCAGCGGGCAACCAGTTCCCCTTCCCTTCCGGCGTCCGTAGCAATAATAATCTCCCCTACATCCTGACGGAAAAGCTGCGCCTTTACTGCGTTATACTGTTTCGCCGTTTTCTTGATGACAACCAGCTCCATCTTCTTTGGCATCATCGGAAGTACTTCCATGTTCCACTCTTTAAATCTTTTGTCATATCCTTCCGGGTCTGCAAGGGTAACAAGATGTCCCAGCGCCCATGTCACAATGTATTGATTACCTTCGATTGCTCCTGATATGTTTTTATTACATTTTAAAACCCGGGCAATGTCCCTTGCCACAGACGGCTTTTCCGCGATAACTAATGATTTCATAGCAAATCTCCCTAATTATAATACTTCTAATTTTTTACTGAATATTCACATTATATCATTTACAGCATTGTTTTTCCATAAAGAAACTTTTGACAGAATATCTTTTATGCAAACTGCAGTTTAAAGATTGTTGGTAGAAAAATGTTGTCAAAGCGCCGAAATAAAAAACCACCAGCGTCAGCCAGCGGTTTCATCATTATAATATTAGTTTTATCTTTCGTTGTCGTTCTGTGGCAAATCAGAAAACAAAATCCGAAGATAATCCCGTCTGCCGTAGAGAACACGGTCAATGTAAATGTCCTGCCCGGCCACACGGTAGAAAACAATATAATTCCCACTAACGAGAAAACGGTAATCACTTTCCATATCTGTCACAGAGGACAGCGCAGTGCCGATTTCTGAAAAAGTTTCCAATTCATCAACAGTGTCCATAATCTTGTTCACTGTGTTTTCTGCGGCTTGTGGATTGCATAGTTCAAATGAAATATACTCCCAAATTTCATCAAGATCGCTTTGGGCCTCTAGGGAATAGTGGATATTATTCTTCATTCGCCTTTGCCCTGAAATGAGCTCTCACCTCCGAGGACGAAAGCCACCCCTTTTCCTCTCCTGATTTTTTCCCTTTTGCAAGTTCGTTCATGAGTTTCAGTGTCGCCCGTCCTTTTTCGTAATCCTGCATGTCAATAATCGCATAACGTCCGCGCCCGTTTTTAGTAAGGAAGACCGGCTCACCGACAGATACATCACGGAGCACGTCACTATAATTTCTCAAATCGGAGATTGGTTTGATATTAGGCATAATCATATTCTCCTTTCCTGCCCTTAGTATACCCTGATCTATTGCAAAATTCAACAGCATATTTTACAGCAGTACGTTACCCTTAGTGAACAAGGGTAATGAATAATAAAAAACATTTAAAAAACTTGACCTTCGTTTTTGAGACGCTTAATATAATAATAGAAAAATATACCATAAACATAAATGGAGAGTTTCCCAATGGCAAATATAAAAGGCGGCTGACTTCCTTCCTCAAATTCCGGGGAACGGAACATACCATCAGCTTCTATTGAAGGACAACAAAATTACTGGAACGATACATTCAAAAATTATAATCATCTTTTCGGCGCCGAACCAAGTATTCCGGCGCTTGATTGTATGCGCATTTTTAGAGAAAACCATGTCAAAAATATTTTGGAACTCGGCTGCGGTCAAGGACGGGACACCAAATACTTTGCAGAGCAGGGATTCGATGTTACCGGAACCGACTACTCCATGCAGGCGCTCTCTGAACTTAACAATATAGACCGAATCACCACCAAATATTGCGACCTCAGATCTAAACTGCCATTTGAAAATAATACCTTTGACGCCTGCTACTCGCATATGCTGCTCTGTATGGCATTTTCCATGAAAGAACTGAAGAATTTAATGTCAGAAGTCAGACGTGTCCTGAAACCCGCCGGCATTGTCTCCTATACAGTACGGCATACAGGGGATTTCCACTATATGAAGGGAACCTCACACGGTGAAAATATGTACGAAACAGACGGGTTTATTATCCATTTCTTCAATGCCCGTATGATTCAGGAGCTTTCTGCGGGATTTGAAATCATGCAAATTAAAAAATTCGAGGAAGGCGCCCTTCCCCGAAAACTATTTGAAATCATTATGCGTAAGAATCCCGGCTAGTGTACTGATATGCGATCCTTGGACTGCCGTCGTCCATATATACAATGCCGCATTTTTGAAAACCGCTTTTTTCAATTAAATGCTGCATTGTACGGTTGTCAGCATGCGTATCAATTCGCAGGTTATTCATTCGGCTTTTGGAAAAATCCAAAGCCTCTCTAAAAACTCCCTTTACGGTTCCGTTTCCTGCAATTCGGTGAATCGCTCCATAGGGCTTATTATTCAGCCACCCTCCATCCTCTATATATGCATAGTTCGGATCATCTCCGATGATAAATGCAAATACTCCGTATATCACATCTCCGTCATGACATACAAAAAGTTGGTTTTTCCCGATATCCCTCATAAAGTCTTCCGCCGCCGGATAATTTCCTGACCACTGTGTCGCGTTGCCGGTTTGCTTCATATATTCCTTCGCTGTCTTTACGATATCTAAAATGGTCTCCATATCCTCTTGTTTCGCAAGACGTATCATAACTATTTCTCCTACTTCTTTTCTTCCGCTAAATATGCCGCGCCCAATGCTCCGGCAAATCTCCCGAACTCCGCAGACATTACATGTTTGCCTAATTTTTTCGTAAGGCGTGACGTAAAATATGTACTATGGCTTAACCCGCCTGTCAATATGATCGTATCTGCAAGAGTCTGCCTCTGCGCAAGCTGCGCCACTTTTGCTACCACAGATTCAATCACACCCGCAGCAATATCTTCTCTCGGTCTTCCTTCGCCAATGTAACTGATGACCTCAGACTCCGCAAACACTGTACAAAGCGAGCTGATTGGTATCATTTCCCCTGTCTTCGCCAGCTCAAACAGCTCGTCCAGCGTAATGCCAAGCCGATTTGCCATAATTTCCAAAAACTTTCCTGTACCGGCAGAGCATTTATCATTCATAAGAAAATCCATAACAACCCCGTTCTGTACCTGAATAACTTTCGTGTCTTGCCCACCCACATCTATAATCGTACAATCACCGCCGGCAAGTTCTCTTCCGCCCCGGGCGTGACATGTAATTTCTGTAATTACTTTATCTGCAAAATCTACGGCTACACGACCGTACCCTGTGGCAATCACTCTCGTATCTTCTGATTCCACATTAATTCCTGCACTTCTAAGCCTCTCCTTTATAGTAATTGTCGTCTCTTTACTGCTCCATCCGGTAGGAAGCACAAAGTACATTTCATTCTCTCCACGCACCACTACCTTCGATGCAGTGGAACCGATATCAATTCCAATATAATTCATATTACATCTCCTCTGTCAACATCTGTTTGTATTTGGACTAACATCCTTTTCACCATCTACAATACCATGTTTAAAAATGCTCTTCAATTATACGAAACCTTTCAGCTATTGATTTTTTTAATATATCCCCTTACTTATTGACAATCTCTATTTATAGCTGATTTTCATTAAGCAGAGTCCCTGCGGAGGCGCAGTAATTGCCTCCTGCGTCCGTTCTACACCGTCAAGAAGCTCTTTCACTTTCTCCGGTTCATAGAATCCCCTTCCGACACGTATCAGCACTCCCGCAATAATACGCACCATGTTATAGAGAAAACCGTTTCCGGTAACCCGTATTGTAATCTCCTGCCCGTTTTGGGTAAGCTTTATATCTGTAATGGTCCGTACCGTAGTTTTTGCATTCGTCCGAATACAGCAGAAAGCAGCAAAATCATGCTCCCCCACCAAATATTCCGCACCCTTTCTCATACGTTCGATGTCCAAATCGAAACTGACGAAACAATTATAAAGCCTTTTGGTGGGAATCGCTGTTTTTGAATTGATAATTTGGTATTCATATGTTTTCAAGCAATCCTGATATCTCGGATGCCAGTCCCGCTGAACTTCCTCCGATTTTACTATTGTTATGTCTTCAGGAAGACGCTGATTTAACGCATAGGAAAAACGTTCCGGCGGAATCGGACTCTCCGTATCAAACACCGCCACATTTCCAAGGGCATGAACTCCTGAATCCGTACGGCTTGCACCGATGACCTGAATATCCTCTCCGGTCAGTTTCCTAATGCTCTTATTTAAAACCTCTTCCACTGTAATCCCGTTAGGCTGAATCTGCCAGCCACAGTAATTCGTACCGTCATAAGCAACAGTAAGTTTCACACGTTTCATAACCACCTCTAAAATATCCAAATCTTAAACGGCACGTACCGCCCTACAAGCACAAGGATTATACAGTATACAATAGTAATTACATAAGCCACATAATCCCTTCTTTTATAAACCAACGGTTTCATCTTCGTTCTTCCGTCACCGCCCCTGTAACATCTTGCTTCCATCGCCATTGCAAGATCGTTTGCACGCCGGAAAGCAGACACAAACAGAGGTACGAGAATAGGAATCATGCTTTTTGCACGTTCAATGATACTGCCGCTTTCCAAATCTGCGCCTCGGGCAATCTGTGCTTTCATAATCTTGTCTGTCTCTTCTAATAAAATCGGAATAAACCGAAGTGCAATGGACATCATCATAGCAATTTCATGCACCGGAACCTTAATTTTGTTCAAAGGCCTTAACAGGCTTTCAATGCCGTCCGTCAGTGCGTTCGGCGTTGTGGTAAGCGTCATCAGAGACGAACCGACAATCAAATAGACGAGCCGGAGCCCCATATAGACGGAGGCTCTTAATCCTTCATCCGTTATTTTTAATATCCTCACCGATACAAGTACATTGCCTCCCGATGTAAAAAATAGGTTGAATACAAGCGTAATCATAAGAAGCAGAATAATCGGCTTCAATCCCTTTGTAATAAACTTAAACGGAATCTTTGACAGTCGGATAATAACCGCCAAAAATACAGTGCAAAGCGCATATCCCGCCACACTTCTAAACATAAATAACGAAATAAGGTACAGCATAGTACATACAATTTTCACTCTTGGGTCAAGCTTATGGACGATACTGTCCGCCGGGTAATACTGTCCAATTGTTATATCTCTTATCATAATACTTTCGCAATCTCCTCTACTGCCTCATCAATCGTAGTAACGGATGTATCCACCCGGAATCCCCTTTCCTTCAATGCGTGCATAATATATGTCACCTGAGGGGCTGCAAGTCCAACATTTTCAAGCTCCTTATAATGCGAAAACACTTCCTTCGGTGTTCCGTCAAACAGTTTGCTTCCCTGGTTCATCACGATAATCCTGTCCACATATTTCGCAATATCCTCCATACTGTGTGAAACAAGGATTACGGTCATACCGCTTTCCTTATGAAGCTTTGCAATTTGGTCAAGAATCTCGTCTCTTCCCGCCGGATCGAGCCCTGCAGTCGGCTCATCAAGAACCAAAACCTTGGGACGCATTGCAAGAACACCTGCAATTGCCACTCGTCTTTTCTGTCCGCCGGATAAGTCAAACGGCGATTGGCTGTAGAATTTCCCCGGAAACCCCACTGCCTCCAGCGCTTCTCTTGCCCGCTTTTCACATTCCTCCTTAGAAAGCCCTTGATTTTTGGGGCCGAAACATACATCCGACAGTACGTCTATTTCAAACAGTTGGTGCTCCGGATATTGGAACACCAGCCCCACTTGATTTCTTAAGCTTTTCATATTATAACCGTCTGCGTAAACATTCTCTCCGTTAAAATAATACACTCCGTCCGTTGCCTTGATAAGCCCGTTCAGATGCTGAATCAGCGTAGATTTTCCCGACCCTGTATGCCCGATGATTCCTACGAACTGTCCGTGGGGAATCTCAATACTTACGTCTTTCAACGCCTGTTTTCGGTATGCGGTTCCCTCGCTGTATACATAATTAATGTTTTCTAGTTTAATTGACATAATGCTTCCACCAACTCCTCCGTGCTTAGAATCCCATCCGGCAGCTTCACTCCCTTTTTCTGCAGCTCGTAAGCTAAAAGTGTCGCCTGTGGAACATCAAGCCTGTATTTCTTAAGTTCTTCCACCCTGCTGAATATTCTCTTTGGCGACCCTTCCATTACAATGCTGCCCTTATCCATAACGATAACGCGGTCTGCACCTACAACCTCTTCCATATAATGGGTAATGAGAATAACCGTTACCTTTTCTTTCTTTCGAAGCTCCTCCACCGTGCGGAGAACTTCTTTTCTGCCATTTGGATCCAACATGGCCGTAGGCTCGTCAAGAACAATGCATTGGGGGCGCATTGCTATGACTCCTGCAATCGCCACCCGCTGCTTCTGTCCGCCGGATAATTTATTCGGCGAATGATGACGATATTCAATCATACCCACTTTCTTAAGGCTTTCTTCTACCCTTGTCCAAATCTCGTCTGTCGGAACTCCCAGGTTTTCGGGACCAAATCCTACGTCTTCTTCTACGACCGTCCCGATAATCTGGTTATCCGGATTCTGAAACACCATCCCGGCAGACTGTCTTACGTCCCATATATTTTCCGGCTCTTTCGTATTTCTGCCCGCCACCCACACAGTTCCTTCCGTCGGCGTCAGAATTGCATTTAACTGTTTAGCAAGCGTAGATTTGCCGGAACCATTATGTCCCAAAATAGCGACAAACTGCCCGGGTTCCACCTCAAGATCCACCGCGTCAATGGCGCGGTTTGTTCCGATTACATTTCCTTCATCGTCAAGCTTAGCATATTCATATATCAATTTATCCGTTTTAATCATGCTCATGCATATTCCTTCTTTCCGAATTTCTGCTGTGTGTATTGTACCGCAGATATTTCCGATTTGCAAGAAAACTGTTTTTATATTTTATACTTACTTTTATATTTTATAAACATACAGCATGCCAAGCCCACTGCCAGCAATTCTGCCGCCGGAGTAGCCAGCCATACCCCGGTAATTCCAAATAAGAAAGGCAGCAGCACTAAGCATATAATCATAAAAACAAAAGAGCGCGAAAAGGCGAGAACCGCTGAAATAATGCCGTTATTCAGCGCAGTAAACATTCCGCTGGCAAAAATGTTGAACCCGATAAACAACAAGGCAAGGCTGCAGATTCGGTTTCCGGTTACGGCAAGATCAAACACAGGATTGTCCGGTCTTGCAAAAACGGCAACCAAAGGTTTTGTGATTACTAAGGAAACCGTTAATGAAACAACAGAAATTGCCGCTATGATTTTCAGACTCTTCCTTACAAGCCTTTTCAGTTTTTCATGATTTTGCTCTCCATAATAATAGCTGATCATAGGCGCCACTCCATATGTATATCCGCTGAACAAAGAGCTTACAAACATTAAAACATACATAATAATAGTAATCGCAGCAACACCGTTCTCTCCCACATATTTTAACATTGTCCAATTAAAAATCAGTGTCGTAATTCCGGTAACAAGAGCCGTCGCCATTTCCGAACATCCATTTGACATTGCCTTTTTTAATACGGACAAATCATACGCCGGTTTTTCAAAATGAAGCAGATTGTTCTTATTTGCAAAGACAACGAACCCCACAACCGTCGTTACAGAATATCCCAACCCCGTTGCAATGGCTGCTCCGCTCGTTCCCATACCTGCAATTTTGATAAAAACATAGTCTAAGATTATATTTACAAAACCGCCGGCTATGGAACAAATAAACGATATGGATGATTTTCCTGAAGCAATCAGATATAAAGAAAAATTATTCATCAATAAAATTGGGATTGTAAAAATCAAATAGTGCCCCAGATAATCCTGTGAATAGCGGAGAACTTCTGTTGATACGTTCATGCATGAAAAAACAAGGTTCATACAAGTATACCCTATGACACACATGACAATACCCACAACTATATTTACAATTATTAAAAATGTAAAATTTCTATTAGCTTCCCGTCCTTTCTTCTCGCCCATTTTTTTCATTATCACGGCGCTTCCTCCGGTTGCCAGCATTGTAGACACCGCAGTTACCAGCGAGATGACCGGAGCCGACAGATTTACTGCTGACAATGCATTCGTTCCTACTAAATTGGAAACAAACAGTCCGTCCACCATTGTATAAAATGACATAAATAAAGACATGGCAATAGTAGGCAGCGCAAACTTCATAATGTTTTTCAGTGTAATCGGTTTTTGATAAATGATTTGATTTTCCATTATAATTCCTCCTTGACTTTTCTGTGTACATTATTTATGATAATCTTTACAGTAACTGTAAAGTCAACAGGGGAATTCAAAAATGAAAAAAAGTCAAATACGTTTAACAACTGCTCAGTTTGCCAAATTGCACGGCGTGAACCGAAGAACATTGCATTATTATGATACAATCGGGCTTTTCTCTCCAAATGAAAAGGGTGAAAACGGTTACCGTTACTACAATATTTCTCAGAGTTTAGACTTTGAATATATCCGCATGCTGAAAGAGCTCAATATGAGCATCAGTGAAATTGAAACATACTGGAAAAACCCTTCGCCCGATAAATTCCTGCAAATAGCGAATACGAAGGAAAAGGAAATTGATATAGAGATTCAAAAGCTGAAACACATCAAAAAAATATTAAAGACAAAAAAAGAACAAGTAGCCTTCTGCGAAGGTTTACAAGAAAAGGAAATCAGAATTGAGGAATGTAAGCCTAAAAAGCTTTTTATCCTTCCTTATAATTTTGCGGAAAATGATATATCACAGGTATTTTCTTATGTAAAGGAAAAATGGAGCATTGAACAAATTCGTATGGGAATCGGCGGCTTTTTTTCACTTGATAAAATAATCAATAATACTTTTGAAAAATACGATGGAATTTTTACATACGCGTTGGGACGTTCAGCCTCCTTAGAAAGTCTTATAAAACCCGGAGGGAAATATCTGTGCGGCTATCAGAAAGGTCCCTGGGATAAGCTCCCCGTAATGTATCAGGAAATACTGGCTTACGGGGAGCAAAGAAATCTGAAGCCGACAGGATATGTTTACGAATTAGGACTGAATGAATTCGTAATTTCCTCTCCGGAAGAATATATTACAAAGATTATGATAAAGATTGAACCCAAATAGAACAAGCAATCCTTTCCGGCAACTTATTCAAAATCCGTCCTACATCATTCGGTTACAAATACAAATTTTACCTCGCCGTCCATATCGTCTGCGATACCGGAGAAATTCTTGTATGCTTTAGAATTATTCAGTATACCGTTAGCTCTGAGCAGAAGCTCGTCGATGTCTCCATCAAAAGCATTGACCAATTTCTGAATTCCATCCTGATCAAATTGGATTATACCATCGTTTAATTGACCGGCGCCGTCATCCAACTTCCGTACACCGTCGATCAACGCACCCGAACCGGTTTGAAGTCTGCGGATACCTAATGCCAGTGTATCTGTTCCCGAATGTACAGTACCACTTCCGTCTGCAAGTTGATCGGCGCCTGTATTCAGGCGATTCAGACCGGCCGCCAAACCGTTCTCACCGTCCACACCGGCGGCAAGTTTGGAAGTGCCGTCCTTTAACCGAGAAACTCCCATTGTTATCTGTCCGCTCAGTCCGTTTTCACCATTGATTGCCTGATTCAGTTCAGAAGCGCCATCGCGAATGCTGGCGATACCGGCTTCAGCATTTCCTGAATTCATTGCAGCGTTAAGCTGACCTGCTGCTGAAACAATACTTGGGTTCGTACCGTCACTTGTATTTAAAGCAGCATCCAAAGCCGCAACAGAATCGACTAGACCATTGGCGCCGTTTACCTTACCGTTCAATTCTCCTACGGCAGCCTGCAATTGCTGCATAAGTGCTGCATTAGACGAGTCGGCGCTATTTGCAGCGATTATTCCTGCAGCTCCTGCAAGAGCATCAGCCTGGCCTGCCAATTGGGTCAGTGTACTTTTGAGCGAGCTGTTATCAACAACAACATCCCCGGCATTGTCGCGCGTCCACTGTTCATTGGACAATGACTGAATTACACCGCTGATACTGGCAGCGGCAGCGTCATCGGCAATCATTCCGCTGTCCAGCAGTGACTGCAATATGGCAATTTCATCATAACTGTCTGTTCCCGCACCTGCAGAATATGTGACAACGCCCGCTTGGTCGGCGGCGGCATAAAGGCCGCCTGCGAGATTAGCGGCATTTGTACTCAAATCAGCTGCCTGACCGGAAATATCTGCAGTCTGCTTTGGGTTTATCATGCTATTCAAGCTGCTGATCGCAGTTCCGAGTTCCTTCACATTCTCATTCAGTGACTTTGTACCTGCACCAATTTGGGAAATTCCATTATTCAAAGCAGCGGTGCCATCAGCTGCCTGACGGATTCCGGCATCCAAAACGTTCATTCCGTCCGCCAAGGCCGGCAGCCCTTTGGCAAGACTGCTCTGCATCTGTGTAACACCTGTGTCTAATGCCTGTATACCGGGCAGAAGTTCATCAGATACCTTAGAAGAGACCGTATGAAGTCCGGCGGAGAGTCCGTCTGCACCGTTTTTTAAAGCTTCTGTGCCGTCAGCCAAAGAATTGCTTCCATTTGCGAGCTGACTAATTCCGTCTGTCAGTGTGCCTGAAGAAGAAAGCAGTACGTCCAGTCCACTGCGCAGCTCTCCGCTGCCATTCACAAGCTGTGAAGATGCATTTTGAAGCTGGTTCATAGAATCCTGAAGTTCTGAAAGACTGTCAAAACCATCTGTATCCAATTCGTTGAACAAACTATTGGTTGCAATTGTCACCGCCTCGGCCGGTTCATAATCAGTTACATCCGCCTCCACTTCAAAGTAATCTGGAATTTTAAGCTTATCGGTTCCGAGCATTTCCTGAAGCGACGGAATTCCGCAGCCGACTGCCAGCTCTTTTTCCCCGTCAGAAATGAGCCGTCCATTCGTCACAGTGACATTTTTAAATATATCGTTATCCAGTACAATTCCTGTTGCCATCAAAAACGGGACTGCCGTGCCGCCGTTATCTACGGTGTGGTTCTCGTACGTGCAGCGAATGACCAAATGACCGCTCTGCCCTTTCAGATCATCGGCACCCACTTCCTTTCCATCCAGCATATAAGTGACTTTCACACCGACCGGAAGCGTCTTTGTACTTGTTCCCTGATAACAAATATCCTCGTTATTTGTACTCCATATAAGGTTTCCGTCTTTGGAAGTAAACGTTTCATCTCCTTTTACATTTTCAATATGTTCCAAATCAGACTTATCCCTTAATTCTATAACATCGGAAATGTTTTTCAATTGATCGGATACGGTTACATTTTTAACTTCTCCATTGGGGTCAATCATTGCGTAAACAGTTTCACTCTTGTATGGTTTTGCATTTATAGTCTTACTGTCGGAATTTGTGACTGCAGTCTTTTCTACAGTCGTGTTTTTATCTTTCGCAGAGACCGGACCCGCTTCGCCGATTAAGCCTACAATCAGGGTTCCTGTCAATGCAGCTGCAGCCATTAATATTCTGAATTCTTTGTTTTTCATTTTAAAACCTCCTTAAATTATTTGCTATTTTTCATACCCTTGGTTGATGCACAGATAATACGGTCAAATACAATCAGCATAGACGGCAGGATTAGGAGCACAACAAACATGCTGATCATCGCGCCGCGTGCCATTAGTGTACATAGTGAAGAAATCATATCAATGTCGGAGTACAGACCGACACCGAAAGTCGCTGCGAAAAATCCCAGTGCGGACACAATAACCGAACTGATGGATATCTTAATTGCAATCTGTACCGCTTCCTGCTTTTCCCTGCCTTTACAGCGCTCTTTCTTATAACGTGTCGTCATCAGTATTGCGTAGTCAACCGTTGCCCCTAATTGAATGGTTCCGATGACAATAGAGGCGATAAACGGCATTTTGGTTCCTGTGAAATATGGAATCCCCAAATTAATGAAAATTGCGAATTCAATCACAGACACAAGGATCACCGGAAGACTGAATGATTTAAACACAAAGGCAATAATCAGGAATACGGCGATTATAGAAATCGCACTGACTACCTTGAAATCCTTATCTGTAATTGTAATCAAATCTTTCGTACACGGCGCTTCACCAATTAACATTGCGCTGTCATCGTATTTTTTAATAATTTGATTTAATTGGCTGCACTGTTCATTGACCTCGTCTGTGGCAGTTTTGTATTCTGACTGTACAAGCATTAACTGCCAGTGACCCGATTTCAATGTGCCGGTCAGTTCCTCCGGAATTACGTTTCTCGGAATGGAAGAGCCAATGAGACTATCCATGCCAAGGGCAAATTTAACCCCTTTCACATCGGACATTTCGTTAAGCATTGCCTTAGCATCCTTGGAAGACATATCTGCATTGGAAAGAACCATGTGCGTCGCATTCATGTCAAATGTATCTGCCAGCTTTTCGTTTGCCGCTATACTGTCCAAATACTTTGGCAGTGTGGCGTCCAAATTGTAATATACTCCTGCTTTTGTATATCCCCGGAATGCCGGAACCAGTATAATCAGAAAGAGAAGTACAAAAACTTTGAAATGTTTTGTAATCCATTTTGCAGGTTTTTCCATGTCAGGCATGATGGGACGGTGCATGGTTTTTTCAATCGCCCTGTCAAATATGAGCAGGATAGAAGGAAGAATGGTGACACAACTGATTACTCCACATATCACACCCTTGGCCATAACGATTCCAAGATCCTTTCCAAGAGTAAAACTCATAAAACACAGTGCGATAAATCCTGCAACCGTAGTTGTGGAACTTCCCACCACCGACGAAAATGTATTGGAAATCGCATGTGCCATAGCGCGGTCTTTATCACCAGGAAACCGTTTCTGGTTCTCCTGATAACTATGCCAAAGGAAAATCGAGTAATCCATAGTGACCCCAAGCTGAAGTACCGCACTTAATGCCTTAGTAATATAAGATATTTCTCCGAGGAAGTAGTTGGTTCCCATGTTGTAGAGAATCGCCATTCCGATACTTATCATAAAGAATATTGGCAGCAGCCAGCTGTCCATAAATATTGCAAGAACGATACAACAAAGAACAACCGCAATCAGTACATAAATCGGAGTTTCTTTTTCAGCCAGATTCTTAATATCAGTAACAACTGAGGACATACTGCTTAAGAAGCACTGTTTGCCTGTAACTTTTCGGATTTCCCCGATTGCGTCAATTGTACTGTCTGCCGATGTAGTGTCATCAAAGA
Organism: uncultured Lachnospiraceae bacterium; assembly: GCA_947366105.1. Taxonomy (GTDB): domain Bacteria; phylum Bacillota; class Clostridia; order Lachnospirales; family Lachnospiraceae; genus Faecalimonas. Next base: position 29,284 of record CANAZK010000015.1, read on the forward strand.
AAATTGCCATCAATAGATCGGAAGAGCACACGTCTGAACTCCAGTCACGGACTCCTATCTCG
>CANAZK010000016.1 GCA_947366105.1 uncultured Lachnospiraceae bacterium
TTAATAGTATAGGTTGTTCAACTTTTCCTGTCTACACTTATATACTAACACCAATATGACACCATTTGAAAAAAGAATGCAGGCATGATTATGTCAAAACTTTTCCTTGTAAGTGTTACAAAAAAGCTTGACCATCTCAAGGCTATGGCAGAACAGGACATCGAGCATGCGGAGGAGCTGCTTGAAAAAGCTTTGGAAAATCCTTTGAATCTCGGCGAAGGGAAACTGGAAGGTACAAAGGACAATAACATCTATTATTATCTCGGCATTGTAAAAGAACAGCTTGGCAAAGAAGAAGCTGAAGAGTGTTTCCGCAAGGCAGAGCTTGGCGTGGATGAACCGGCAGGCGCTATGTACTATTATGACCAGCCTGCGGATATGATTCTTTACAAAGGCTTTGCAAACCGGAAACTGGGGAATACAAAAGCAGCGTCCGCATGTTTTAATAAGCTTATGGACTATGGGGAGAGACACCTCTATGATGAGATGAAGAATGACTTCTTCGCTGTGTCTTTACCGGATTTCTTAATCTTTGAAGATGATATGCAGCGTAAGAATAAGGCGCACTGCCATTACCTGATGGGACTTGCCAACATGGGAATCGGCGATAAAGAAGAGGCGAAGAGACAGTTTGAAAAGGCGCTTTCGTATGACTATAATCACCAAAACTGCCGTATTTATATGAAAATGACAGAATAATAGGAGGTATTCAAGATGAGAGTGGAAAGTATAACAAGAGAGGCATTTGAACCTTTCGGCACGGTTTTGGAATTTCCGGAAGGGTTTGAAGGCAACTTCCGTATAGTAGATACGGAGGAAGAGAAACCATGGCGTGTGGCGGTTTTCCGTTATTCTAATAAAGAGATTAAAAAGATTGAGAATCATCCGTACTCCAAAGAATCTTTTGAACCGCTTAAGGGACTTACCGTTCTTCTTGTGGCAGAGCATGATACGCCGGAGGATTACCGGGCGTTTGTTTTGGATAAACCGGTCTGTCTGAAAAAGGGAATCTAGCATCAGACGCTTTCGCTTACGCCGGAAGCAGAGGTAAAGATTACGGAGAATCTAGATGTGGAGGCGGTATTCTATGAATATGAGACTGCCAAAAGAGTAGAACTTCTGTAGTGTGGACCCGGTTTTAGCTTATTGAGAACACAATAAATACATATGTCCGTTTGAAACGAACACAAAAATTAAAATGTTCGTGTCAAACGGATTTTTTACTTGAACTTTTATACAAAATGCGGTAAAATAGCCTTAACGAAGCGCGGAAAACGTGTAAAATATCTAAAAGATAGGAGACGATTGAGATGAGCGATAACAAAATGTGGGCACTTGTCAAAGAACAGGCAGCTCCTGGACTTGCACTCAAGAGAGTGGACATCCCGGAGGTCGGAACAAATGATGTAAAGATTAAAATTCACAAAACAGCAATCTGTGGAACGGACGTACACATCTACCAGTGGAATGAATGGGCACAGAATACAATTGCAGTAGGACAGACAGCAGGACATGAGTATGTGGGTGAGATTGTAGAGATGGGTTCCGGTGTAAAAGGATATAAAATCGGTGATTTAGTATCCGGCGAGGGACATATCGTGTGCGGAAAATGCCGTAACTGTCTTGAAGGACATAAGGAAAACTGTAAAGACGCAAAGGGCGTTGGTGTAAACCGCGACGGCGCGTTTGCAGAGTACCTTGTAATTCCGGCAGAGAACGTATGGCCGACAAAAGAAGAGATTCCGGAAGAAATGTATGCGATTTTTGATCCGTTTGGAAACGCAACACATACGGCGCTTTCTTACGAGGTGTTAGGAGAAGACGTACTTATTACAGGAGCCGGTCCGATCGGCATTATGGCGGCGGCAATTGCAAAATTCGCCGGCGCAAGACACGTTGTAATTACAGACTTCAATCAGTATCGTCTTGACCTTGCCAAGAAGCTTGGCGCTACAAGAACAGTCAATCTTGCAAATGAGAAGTTAGAAGACGTTATGAAAGAAATCGGAATGACAGAAGGATTCGACGTGGGAATGGAAATGTCAGGAGCAGCAGCAGGCTTCCGCGATATGATTCAGAATATGAAACACGGCGGCAAGATTGCGGTTCTCGGACTTCAGAGACCGGATGCGACAATCAACTGGGAGACGGTTATTTGGAACGGCCTTAATATCCGCGGTATCTACGGACGTAAGGTTTGGGACACATGGTATAAGATGACGACAATGATTCAGGCAGGACTTGACATTTCGGGAATCATTACACACAGAATGAACATCAAAGATTACAAAGAAGGATTCAATGCAATGATTTCAGGGCAGTCAGGAAAGGTTATCTTAAATTGGGAAGATTTAGACCAGCTTGAGGCACAGTCACAGGAAGTATAGAAAGGATTGATTGAAAATGGCACGTAAAAATGATATTTTAAGCATCTACACAAAAGAGGTAGAGGATATTAAAGCAGCGGGATTATTCAAAGGCGAGGCTCCAATCGCATCGGCACAGGGCGCAAAAGTTAAATTGGAAGACGGAAGAGAAGTTCTTAATATGTGTGCAAACAACTATCTCGGACTTGGGGACAACCAGAGACTTATTGACGCAGCGAAAAGAACATACGATGAAAGAGGATATGGAGTTGCTTCTGTACGTTTCATCTGCGGTACACAGGATATCCACAAACAGTTAGAGAAGAAAATTTCTGATTTCTTAGGAATGGATGATACAATTCTTTACTCTTCATGTTTCGACGCTAACGGCGGATTGTTCGAGACACTTTTAACAGCTGAAGACGCTATTATCAGCGATGAATTAAACCATGCATCCATTATCGACGGCGTACGTTTATGCAAAGCAAAACGTTTCCGTTACAAAAACAATGATATGGAAGACTTAGAGGCAAAATTAAAAGAAGCTGACGAAGCCGGCGCAAGGATTAAATTAATCGCAACGGACGGCGTGTTCTCTATGGACGGTATTATCTGTAATTTAAAAGGCGTATGTGATTTGGCTGACAAATACAACGCGCTTGTTATGGTTGACGACAGTCATGCAGTCGGATTTGTGGGAGCCCATGGACGCGGAACTGCAGAATATAACGGTGTGGAAGGACGTGTCGACATTATCACAGGTACTTTAGGAAAAGCCCTCGGAGGAGCGTCAGGCGGATATACATCTGCACGTAAGGAGATCGTTGACCTGCTTCGCCAGAGAAGCCGCCCTTATTTGTTCTCCAACTCTTTGGCTCCGGCTATCGCAGGCGCAAGTATGGAACTTTTCGATATGTTAAATGAAAGCACAGAGCTTCGTGACCACTTGGAAGAGACGACAGCTTACTACCGCAAGCTTCTTGTTGATAACGGTTTCGATATCATTATGGGAACACATCCATGCGTGCCTGTTATGTTATATGACGAAGTAACGGCGGCAGAATTTGCAAAACGCATGATGGAAAAGGGCGTTTATGTTGTAGCATTCTCTTACCCTGTAGTTCCGAAGGGAAAAGCAAGAATCCGTACTCAGGTTTGTGCAAGCCATACAAAAGAGGACATTGATTTCATTGTAAAATGTTTCATTGAAGTAAGAGAAGAAATGGGACTGAATAAATAAAGGATATTTACAAGCAGGTCTGTCTTGAAGTATAAAGCAGACCTGCTTGTTTTTGTCCTATGGTAATTATATTAGACCTTGTTAGACAAAACTAGAGGACGCAAATACACCGTTAGAGGACAAAATGTATATAATTGTCGAATTATGTGGTAAAATATGGTAATAATAATTGGGGAGTGAGTAGATATGGTAAGGGTTGCCATTGCAGATGATAACAAAGAGATATCGCATCACATAGAAGAGGTGGTGCGAAAAGAGGCTGAAAAGCTGAAAGCGGATCTTATGGTGGAAACCAAGACATATACAAGCTGTCAGGTTCTGCGATATGATTTGGAACGGGAACAGAATTATGACGTATATTTGCTGGACATAGAAATGCCTAAATTTTCAGGAATGCAGCTTGCTGAGTTTATTCGCGATACGCGGAAGAACGCGTGTATTATTTTTATCACATCGCATTCAGAGTATGCACTGCAGGGATTTGCACTGAATATACGTGCCGATTACTATATTCTGAAGGAAAACATAGACTTCCTTCTGCCGAGAATAATGGCAAGGGTGTTAAGAGATTACATAGTGAAACCACAGCGGTATTACTTTATTCAAACATCCATCAGATTTGAAAAAATATTGTATGAAGATATTATTTACATCTATAAGGATAAGAAAAATTCTGTATTTGTAGCGAAGGATGGGACACATAAGGAAAGAGCGTCTTTGGAGCAGGTATTAGAGCGGTTGGCGGATGAGAAATTCATTCTAATAGAACGGGGCAAGATTGTAAATATTGAACATATTCAAAAGATACAGGCTAATGAAGTATTCATGGATAATGGGGAGAGGCTGGAAATCAGCCGCAAAAATGTTACTCTTGTGAAGGGAAAAGTAAGCGCGTACTGGAAAGATAGGATGTGATGCCTATGTGGAGAGTGCTTCAATTCTTGTTAACTCTTTGGGAAGTTTTTCTATGTTATAAAATGTGTGATGCATTATTGGAAAAGCGTGAGGGAAAGAGCCGATTAAGAAAATGTGCGGTAGTTGTGGGCTGTTTTGCAGTGGCAGGTATGTTATCTTACAACAGAGAATGTCTCTTCTTTTCCAATACAATATGCATATTTGTAATAGTAACGATAAGCCTGCTGTTGTTTATATACTTTGCGGATAAGAAAGGTATCGTCTGCATAGTGATAAACTATTTTCTGCTGGTGACTTTGGTAGACTATTTATTCATGATTCTTGTAATGTTCTTCGTGAAAGAATGCTATTGGAAGCAAATATATCTGCATTTGGGACTTTGGCGTATTATTACCCTTAGTCTTACAAGGATAACTGCATTTATAGTATACATTAATGTAAAAAAGAAGCTGGGAAAGGTCACGGAGGACATAAGTTCCATTTTCATCTTAACGATTATTACTGAGATATTAGCTGTCAGATGGTTTCAGGGGTACTTTTGGGAGTACGAGTCATTCAAAGCTGTCCGAACAGTGATTTTGCTGATAGCATTTTTGCTGCTGATTATTGCTTTGGTGGCAGTGTACTTAAAGGGAATAGAAGTAAGAGAACAGTCCAATATGTTGGAAATCAAGAATGTTATGCTGGAAGAAAACTACAGCAATTTGCAGCAAGTGTACGTCAGCAATCAGTATTTGTGTCATGATTTTAAGAATCATCTCGTATTATTGCGGAGGCTTTTGCAAGAAAATCGCTATAAGGAAATGGAAGCTTATCTCAATGATGTGGCGAAGCCGATTAACAGAATGAACAGTATCATATGGTCCGACTGTACTATTGTAAATCTGATACTCAATATAAAGAGCGCGGAGGCGGAAGATAAGGGAATCAGAACGGTTATTTCCATTGGAGAAATGGACTGGGATAGATACGAAGAAAAGGATCTTGTAGTGATATTTTCTAATCTGCTGGATAATGCAATCGAGGCGTGCGGCAAGATGGAAAGAAAGCGGAAATGGATTACCGTAGATATTCATATGAAGAATGCCATGACTGTGATAAGGGTGGAAAACAGCGCTTTTGAATGTCCGAAGAGGGTGAACGGGGAATTCATCACTACGAAGATAAAGCGAGAAATTCATGGATACGGCATAAAGTCCGTGCAAAGTATTGTGGAGAAATATGGCGGAACGAGCGAATGGAAATATGCAGAGGGTGTATTCTCTGTTTGTATATGTTTTTTTGAATAGAAAGGAGGGTAGGTTATGGAGATGAATCAGAAAGAAGTTAATATGGGCGGCAATCTGTCTGCGGAATTTGAGAATGTGAAAGGCATTATCGAGGCGCAGGAAGAGGTACTGGTTGATGGTACATTTACGGTAACATGTAGTGCTTTCTTAACATTATTCTGCTGCTAATTGTGAGAGGACAAAAGAATTTTCTTTTGTCCTTTTCCTTTATAAAATTTTTTACAAAAGAAGAGGAACTGAGATATGAATAGAGAAAGATGGGAATCCATTATGGGGAAAGAGTTTGTGGATGAGCTGTATAACAATCTCTCCTTCATAAAGGAATACATGGATGACAACGGGTGTGGAGTGGAGTTTGAGAAACCAAAGGTAAGTCGAAAACAGAACCCTCAAATAACGTTGTCTTATAATTTGGACGAATATATGGCTGGGAAAACGGAACTTGATTTTGTGCAGTTCTATGTTCCGATTCTCAGACTGGCGCTGGCGGATCTGCAGAATGGGCTTATGATGTCCGTGAAATGTTCTGAAAGGGTTTGGGAACGTTTTTTGGATGTGCTTTTGGATAAGCTTGTGATTGTCTGTATCAGGACATTGATCGTAGAGCTGCATGTCAAGAAGAATCAAGGACTCTTAGAGGGAAAAGATACGAAAGAGGAATACCGTTTTTTTATAGACCGGTATGTGCGAAGCGAGACGTGGCATAGGGAAGTGTTTGAGAAATATCCGGTGTTGGAAAGAAGTATTGAAGAGGTGGCGGGAAACTGCGTCCAACTATTCAAAGAGGCGTTAAGCAGACTGGAAAAGGACAAGGAGCAAATAGGAAAAATGTTCTGTGAAGGCAGCAGAACCCTTGTGGTTTCCGATATAAAAGGAAGCATATCAGATTCCCACAGCGGCGGGAAAAGCGCGTTGAAGATGGTCTTGAACGGCAAGTACCATATTATATACAAGCCGCATTCCATTATCAACGAGGGAATCTACCATGCAATATTGAAGAAGCTTGCGGGTAAAATAGATACGGAGATGAAAAGTCCCAGTATATTGCTTCGGAAGGGCTATGGATGGGAAGAGATTATTGAGTATGGGGAATGCACAAAGAAAGAACAGGCGGAGAGATATTATTACCGTCTCGGACTGCAGATGTTTCTTCTTTTTGTTTTGGGGACGAATGATATTCACGGTGAAAATCTGATTGCATCGAAAGAATATCCGGTTGTCGTTGATTTGGAAAATCTTGTGGGAATGCCTAAGGAAAAGAAGCGGGGGGACGCTTTTGAAATGACGTTGGAATTTCTGCAAAGTTCTGTACTTTCCTTAGGAGTGCTGCCGGATTCTGAAAACAATCTAAATGCTATAGGAATTGCGGAGGAACGGCAGGCAGAGTTTTCCGTTCCGAAGGTGGTCAACCGCGGAACCTCGGATATACAGATACGGTACGGAAGCCCTACAATTACTTTCGGTGAAAACGTGCCGTCTTTGAATGGTGAATACATTACCCCGATAGACTATCTGCATGAAATGCAGGCCGGATTCAGGGATATCTATCGGTGGGCAATGGAACACAAGGAAGAATTGGCAGGAATTGTGAAGACGGTCAGACATCTGAAAAGCAGGTATTTGCTGGCAGATACACAACGATATGTGGTACTTCAGAACAGTTCCTACCACCCGATGCTTCTTGGAAACGGAGCCGACAGAAAGGTATACATGCATACAATATATTATGGGAGAAATATGAAAGACCCGGTAGTCAGACAGACGGCGGCAAGCGAGATTCGGGATTTGCTTCAGCATGATATCCCTCTCTTTACGTTTGAGAATTCAGGGCGGTCGCTCTATGACTCGAGGGGGAAGGAATTTCCGATGTATTTTAAGCGAGAGCCGTTTGAACGGGTGGTGAGAAAAATCGCCGGGTTGAATGAGGACGGGCTTGACCGGCAGCTGAGGCTGATGGAGATGGCGATGAAGCTTCAGGATGGAGACAACGACAGTCTGCATAATGACAGTTTGGAATTGAAGGAAAATATATTTGGCAGAGAGGAAGCTTCTTTGAGCAGCGTCTTATCGGAGACGGCGGAAAGGATTGGAAAAATGCTTATCACATCTGCGGTGCGGGACGAAGAGGGACGGACAACAGGTTGGTATGGAGCGAAGGTGGCGGCAAGGCGCGGGTATAAATGGAATATACAGCCGGCAGATTATTATTTGTATGACGGAATGGCGGGAATGCTTTTGTTCTTTCATATGCTGTCCTCCTATAAGAATGCAGAATATCAGAAAATCACGGAACAGATTGAACGGCAGCTGACTGGCTATACGGATGCGGCGGCTGAAGATTTCTCGATGGCATTGTCTAAAAATACCGGAATCTATAACGGAGAATCATCGATTGCATATACCTATTTGTTGCTGTATGACGATACAGGAGAAAAGAAATACCTAGAATATGCCGAGAGACACAGCGGCATTGTAGAGCGCTGCCTTTTGGAGGAGAAAGAGTGTGACCTGCTGGACGGCATGTCCGGCGCCGTATGCCTGTATAGTAAGCTATATAAATTGACGCGCAACAATAAGTATTTGGAGCTTGCAGAGCGTTTCGGAAATATAATATTAAGCCGTGGGGTCAAAACAGAGAATGGGCTGTGCTGGACGAACAAAGAGGGAATGCAGCCTCTGCTTGGAATGGCACACGGTAATTCCGGAATGATAGTAATGCTGGCAGAGTTATATAAGAATACAGGCAAACGGGAGTATTATACAGCGGCGAAGGAGGCGGTGAGATATGAGGACGCCTTTTATTCGGAGAAAACAGGGAACTGGCTCGATTTCCGGGGAGAGGAGATAAGCGAAATGGAAGAATCCGATCCGGTTGCATGGTGCCACGGAGCGGGAGGAATCTGTCTGTCACGGCTGGCGCTTATGGAGTGTGCGAAAGAACGAAGGGATAAACTGTTTCAGGAGAAGATTCTTCGGGATGTGAAACGGGCGGTAAAGAAGCTTGCAAGCCAGGGATATCGAAAGGGAATGTGCCTGTGCCATGGAAGCAGTGGGAATTTGTTAATATTAAAAGAATACTTAAAATATTTTAAGGACGAGGAGACAGAGAAAATCTGTCAAAAGATGCAGATGCAGATCTGCAGCTTTGTCTGGGAGAATCTTATGCTTCAGGAAAAGTATAACTGCGGCATTATGTCCGGGTATGCGGGGATAGGAATCATGGCCTTGCAACCATACGGTAATATATCGGGGAATATACTAAGTTTGGGGCTGTAATTAGTGTCCGAACACAAACAATTAGAGGACAACGTATGAATTTTAGAGAAATTCAAGGTATAATTTGTGCAGTAAAAAAATTAAGAAAGGAATTTACATACAAAGGAGGAGAAAGCAGATGAAACACAGGCTGGAAACTATCTTGTATTCTGCCGGTGCTTTACAGCATTACTGTGGATATTCATACCTTGTCAGGGCGGTAGATCTTGTTCAGGAGAATCCTGATCGAATTCGGAATATCTGCAAGGAGGTGTATCATCCCATAGCTTTGGAGTATAATACCAGCATCGGCAATGTGCACAAAGATATACGGACAGTTAGAGACGCTTTTTGGAAATGCGGTGGTAAGAAGGTTATCCGGGATTTGACCGGATGCTGTGTTTGGGAATATCAAAAGCCATATCCGAAAGAGTTGATTGGAATTTTAGCTCACACATTAGATGAATTATAAGGGACCTGACAAATTGGATTCAATTTCAGCTTCGCCAAAAGGCGGAGCTGTTTTCAAAATATAGGAAACTTCATTAATATCTAGTAAAAGCTATTGCATTTTACTACCACGAATAGAGAGATGGTATATGTGATAAACCGACAAAATTATGCAATTTATACAAAAAAGCGACTTGAATAATGTTAAAAGTGTAAAAACATTATAAGTGCATGGTGGTAAAATATTGACATTTTACTAAGTAAATAGTATTATATTGTTACCAATAAAAAGGAGGAGACTAAATTATGAAGAAAAAATTGGTAGCAATGCTTGCCCTTACAATGGCAGCAACACTTGCTTTTACCGGCTGCGGCAAAAAAGAAGACGGTAAAACAGCGGACGGCAAAACAAAAGTACGTTTTGCATCATGGGATACTGCAGAAGATGCAGACGCTCAGCAGGCAATGGTTGACAAGTTCAACGAGCAGCATGATGACATCGAGGTTGTATTAGAAGCATACGGCGGAGAGTTTGATACAAAAATCGCTGCCGGCATGGGAGCAAAGGATACGCCTGACGTTATGTATATGTGGAACTATCCGGCATATGCGGGAGGACTTGAGCCGCTTGATTCTTATATGGAAGAAGAAGGCGAGGGCTACAAGGACAATTTCTATGAAACTCTTTGGGATTACAATTCATTAGACGGTAAGGTATACGGTATTCCGATTGGTTTCACAACACATGCATTGTTCTACAACAAAGATATCTTTGCTGAGGCAGGTATTGATGAGCCGACAAACGATTGGACATGGGATGATGTGAAAGAAGCGGCTAAAGCTATTGAGTCTAAGACAGGAAAGAAGGGCTTCTCATTCCAGATGAAACCGGATCCATATGATTATGAAATGTACTTATGGAGCAACGACGCGGCATACTGTGATGAAGAAGGTAATTTGGACGGCAACTTAAACTCTGATAAGTCAAAAGAAGTATTCCAAATGTTCCAGGATATGGCGAAAGAAGGATACGCAGTTGCAACAGAGAAATCAGGTACAGATGAATTCCGTGCGGGCAGCACAGGTATGTATGTTTACGGCTCATGGTCAATTAATTCATTCAATGAGGACGGATTAAATTATGGTGTAGTTGACATTCCGGCATTCAAGGGAGCATCTCACGATTCGGTTAGTATCTTAAGCTCTTCAGGTATTTCAATGTCAGCAGACTCTAAGAACAAAGAGGCGGCTTGGGAATTCATTAAATTCTGGACAAGCGAAGAGATGAACAAGGAAAGAATCGGACGTGAGCTTCCGGTATTAAAGACAGTTGTAGAGACTGAAGGAATTATGGAGCAGCCTGAATATGTAGCATTCTATACAATGCTCGAGCAGAGCTCAGGCTACACACCTGCAAGCTTTATTATTGATACATGGTCAGAGCTTTCATCAGACCTTTCACTTTCATTTGAAAGAGTATATAACCCAAGCGCACTTGAGGACGTATCAGCAGTATTAGACGAAGCTGCAGCAAAATAATAACAGCCCCGACTGGAGGGAAATAAGGAATGAAACAGAAGAGATTTTTGAAGACGGCTACTCCGTACTTCTTCGTTTTACCGTGGATTATCGGCTTTCTTGTATTTACAATCGGTCCGCTTATTTTCTCTTTGATTATGAGTTTCTTTGACTGGCCGCTGATTGGAAGTCCGGAATTTGTGGGATTTGGAAACTATATCGAGATGTTTACTAAGGACGAGCAGTTTAAGAAGTCTTTAGTAATCTCTCTGAAATATGCGGCGATTTTCGTACCGCTTAATATGATTATTGCGCTTTTCCTTGCAATGCTGATTACACAGCCGGTAAAAGGCGTAAGGGTATTTAGAACGATTTACTATATCCCGACCGTTATTTCCGGTGTTGCTGTATCAATTCTGTGGGGATGGATTTTAAACGGCGATTACGGCGTACTGAACTACTTATTATCATTAATCGGCATTGACGGTCCTAAGTGGCTTGTCGACCCGGCATGGGCAATCGTCGCGGTTATTATTGCCAGTGCGTTCGGAGTCGGAAGTATGATGCTTATCTTCTATACAGATATTAAGAATATTCCGATTGACGTATACGAAGCGGCTAACTTGGACGGCGCAACGCCTGCAAGACAGTTTTTCAGTATTACGCTGCCGATTATTACACCTACAATTTTGTTTAACTTGATCACATCCATTATCAGCTCGTTCCAGCAGGTAACACTGGTAATGCTTTTGACAGGCGGCGGTCCTCTGAAGTCTACATACTTCTACGGACTTATGACATACAACAATGCGTTCAAACATCATAAGCTTGGCTATGCCAGTGCAAACGCTTGGGTAATGTTTATTATAATTCTTATTCTTACGGCGCTTGTATTTAAATCATCTTCCGCATGGGTATTCTATGAGACGGAAGCGGGCGGCGCAAAGCAGAAGAAAGGAGGTAAGAAATAATGAAAATGTCTAAAACTTCAAAAGTCATAATTTATATCCTCTTGGGAATTATGGCTGTTTATTTCTTATCACCGTTTGTTTATATGTTTTTTACGGCATTTAAGACGGAAGCGGAAGCAATCGCATACCCGCCGAAATTATTCCCGGCAAAATGGCTGTTTGAGAACTTCGCCAATGCATGGAATTCTCAGCCGTTCGGAACGTACCTTGTAAATTCACTTCTTGTAACAATCGGTACAACAGTAGGACAGGTAATTTCATGTTCGTTAGTTGCTTACGGATTTGCAAGATTTAATTTCAAGGGCAAAAACGTCATGTTTATGATTCTTTTATCAACCATGATGATCCCGTGGGACGTTACAATGATTCCGCAGTATATGGAATTCCAGATGTTCGGCTGGATTAATACACTGAAACCGCTTATTGTTCCGGCATGGTTCGGTTCAGCATACTACATTTTCCTGATGCGCCAGTTCCTTATGGGAGTACCGAAAGACTTTGAAGAGGCTGCGCGTATTGACGGCGCCAATGCATTCCAGATTTACTGGAAGATATTTATGCCGATTTTAAAACCGTCGTTAATTCTTGTCGGAGTACTTAACATGATTAGCGTATGGAACGACTACTTAGGTCCATTGATTTTCTTACAGGACAGAAGCAAGTACACGTTAGCTTTGGGTCTTGCTCAGTTCAAGGGAGTTCATGAGACACAGATTATTCCTATGCTTTGTGTAACGATCATTATGATTGTTCCGCCAATCATTATCTTTATCATCGCACAGAAATATATTGTGGAAGGTACAAGTGGCTCTATCAAATAACAAATTAAATAAAAGGAGAAATAATATGACAAAACGAGTGAAAAAGAGATGGGAAGACCAGCTACTTGAGCATATCGGCAGAAGAGAAGCTCGTACTGCATTTTATCAGGATTCTTCCGAAAAAATCTCGTTAAACGGACAATGGAATTTTTTATATGTGGAAGCTCCTGAACTTTCTCCTGAAGGATTTATGAATAATAATGTTGGCGGATGGGACGAAATTGACGTCCCGTCCGTTTGGCAGTTAAGAGGGTATGACGCGATGCACTATACAGACGTACTGTATCTGTTTCCGATTCACCCGCCGTATGTGCCGAGTCAGAATCCGACAGGAATTTATAAAAAAACAGTAACTTTATCGGAAGACTGGATGCAGAATGACACCATTTTAAAATTTCATGGTGTAGACAGTGCGTTTGACGTATGGGTAAACGGGACGCATGCCGGGTACGGCAAGGTCAGCCGGCTGCCAAGTGAATTCGATATTACGGATTTGGTAAAGGCGGGCGAAAATGATATTACGGTCCGCGTCTACAAATGGTCCGACGGAACATATCTGGAAGATCAGGATATGTGGTGGCTTTCAGGTATTTACCGAGATGTGGAATTAATTAACGAACCGAAGAATGCAATTTTGGACTGCAGAGTAAACGGAGATTTGGATGCGTCATATTCGAATGGAATTTTGTCTGTTGATATTAAGACCAAAGCAGAGAGCTGCGAAGGTACATGGGTATTAACTAAGGACGGCGCAGAGATTATCGGCGGTAGGTTTACCGCAGAAAACGGCAGCGCCTGCGTGCGGGAGACAATTGAAAATGTTAAGGCATGGACGGCAGAGACGCCGGAATTATATGTTTTGACAGTGAATATTGGCGGCCATGAGGTTAAGGTGCGCACGGGCTTCCGTAAAATTGAAATGATTGACGGCAACTTCGGAGTGAATAATAAAGTAATTCTGTTAAACGGAATAAATCATCACGATTATAATCCGAAAGAGGGACGCTGCGTCACATATGAAGACATGAAGTCTGACGTAATTATGATGAAACAGCATAATATGAACGCAGTCCGTTGTTCTCATTATCCGTCGAACGAGTATTTCTACGATTTGTGCGATGAATACGGATTATACGTGATTAATGAGGCGGATTTAGAGTGCCACGGATTTGAATGGGCAGAGAATTATACATGGATTACAGATGATCCTTCATGGGAAAAAGCTTATGTGGACAGAAGCGTGCGCATGGTAAAAAGAGACAGAAACCACCCAAGCATTATTATGTGGTCTATGGGCAATGAATCAAGCTTTGGCTGTAACTTCAGAAGCGCGGCAAAAGCAATCCGGGAACTCGACGATACAAGGCTTATCCATTACGAAGGAGACTTTGAAGCCGAGGTGACGGACGTATATTCTACAATGTATACGAGGCTGAAGGGCTTAAAAGAGATTGCAGAGTATGAAGTGAAGGGCGATAAACCTCATGTAATGTGCGAGTACGGACATGCTATGGGCAATGGTCCGGGCGGACTGAAAGAATATCAAGATATGTACCGCAGTTACAAGCGTCTTCAGGGCGGATTCATATGGGAGTGGTATGACCACGGCATCTATACAAATGAAAACGGCAATGAGTATTATAAATACGGAGGGAACTTCGGAGATTTCCCGACAAACGGAAACTTCTGCATTGATGGCATGCTTATGCCGGATCGTACGCCGTCGCCGTCGCTTCTTGAGTATAAGCAGATTATCGCTCCTGTGGAAGTGACTAAAACAGCAGGCAGGAACAATGAAATCAGATTGAAGAACTGGTACGATTTCTTATCGTTATCACATCTGTATCTGAAATGGTGGATTCAGGGAAATGAAAAGACCGTGGAGGAAGGCAGAATTGATGATTTGTATGCCGCTCCGGGAGAAACGCAGAAGGTGACTATTCCATATGCGCCGTTTACGCCGGAGGCGAATACAGACTATTATCTGAATATTTCCGTGTGTCAGAAAGAAGAGTCCAATTATGCAAAGAAGGGTCATGAGATTTCGAGAGTGCAGTTTGGGCTTCCTGAATGTGCGGTTCTTTATACGGTGCGTCCAGAGGGACCGGCGCTGCATGCAGAAGAGACGCAGGGAATCTTAACGGTTAAGAATGAAAATATTTGTGTGAAATTCCATACGGTTTTCGGAAAGCTTCTGACCATAGAGGCGAACGGCAGACGATATGTGACGGAAGGGCCGGAGATGACAGTATACCGCCCGACTATTGATAATGATATGTACAAGAAGGACGACTGGATGAATAAATATTTCATTCAGAAGCCGAGCGAGCAGCTGGAGGCCTTTTCTTATGAAATTACAGAAGAGAAAGCGGTTGTTACGATGCACAAATATTTCGGATGTCTGAATCAGCCTTGGGGATATGAGACAATATATGAGTATACCGTTTATCCGTGCGGACAGGTGAAGGTACACTTGGATGCAAAGAGTGTGCAGAACGGTAAGCTTGAGCCGCCGTTCCTTCCAAGACTCGGCGTTATTATGAAAGCGGATAAGGGGCTTCAGAACACCGTATGGCACGGCCGCGGATTCGGTGAGAATTATGCAGATACAAAAGCTGCATGTCCGGTGGGCATATACAGAAGCACCGTTGACGGAATGGGTACCAATTATGTGTTCCCGCAGGAAAACGGACACCGTGAGGATGTAAGATGGTTTGGCATCGGCAACGGCGCGGAAAGTATGTTATGCACAATGGAGGCGCCGCTTGGAATCAATATTTCAAATTATACCGATGAGATGATTGAGGAAGCAAAACATCCTTGGCAGCTTAAGAAGGCAGACGACGTTATTATCCACCTTGACTATCTGCAGTCCGGAGTGGGAAGCAACAGCTGCGGTGAAGAACAGTTAGAAGAGTACAAAGTAAAGAGACAGGATTTTGTAATGGCATTTACAATGCAGATTGTAAACGCCGGAACGGAAATAGATGAAGCAGGCAAAAAATATCAGGACTAGAGGAGAATTGGATGATAAGAGATAGGTTTTCAAATAATTTGGAGAAATTATTAAGCGACGACAAGTGGATGATTCTGCAGGAGGAATATAACCCGGAGGAGAACTTGAAGTATGAGAGTCTTTTCTGTCTGTCAAACGGCTATCTTGGAACCCGCGGAAGTTATGAAGAGGGGACGATTAAGAGCATTCCGTGCACATATGTGAACGGAGTGTTCGATAAGTCCGAGACGTTTATGAGGGAACTTGCCAATCTTCCGAATTGGCTGGGGCTTAAGCTGTATGTGGAGAAAGAGCTTATCGGAATCGAGAACTGTGAAATTCTTGAGTTTTCAAGAGCGCTTGATATGAAGCATGCATGCCTTGTGAAAAGGTTCCTGCTTCGCGACAAGACGGGAAGAGAAACACTGGTTGAAGGAATTCGCTTTGTGAGCCGCGCCCATGTACACCGTATGGCGGTGAAACTTTATGTAACGCCTATGAATTACAGCGGAATCATTGAGGCGGAGAATATTATTGACGGTTCTGTGATTAACTTCTGCGACGCGCCGAGATTCAAGGTAAAGCATATATATTTGACGGCGAATGAGAAGCTTGACGAGAAGGGCGCTTACATTGAGGCGGCAACAAGAGATGATGATCTCCATATTGGTGTGGGAAGTTATCTTGAGGCGGTAAAACTTGGCGAGAATGCGGTTAAGACGACGGATTTTCATGCATTTGGCGAACAGGCTGTTGAATTCAATGATTTTGACGCCGCAGAGGGCGAAACGATTGAGATCACAAAATTTGTAAGCATCTATACGGAGCGTGATGTTCAGAAAGAGGATATTAAGACCTCTGTAAAGGAAGAAATTGAAGCGTTTAGACAATCCGGCATCGAGAAAGAACTTTCGGAGCATTTTGCGGTGTATGAGAAAATGTGGGCTGAGGCGGACGTCCAAATCGAAGGAGATTTTGAGCTGAACCGTGCGGTACGATTTAACATTTTCCATTTGATGAGCACGGGAAATGAAAGAGATGACAGGGTGAACGTCGGTGCAAAGCTTCTCAGCGGAGAGGAGTACGGCGGACATGCATTTTGGGACACGGAATTGTTCATGCTTCCGTTTTTCGCTTATGTATTTCCGCATACGGCGCACAATCTGGAGGCTTACCGCTACCGTCTGCTTGACGCGGCAAGGGCAAATGCGAAGAAAAACGGTTATAAAGGCGCGCAGTATCCGTGGGAATCTGCCGATGACGGAACGGAGCAGTGCCCGGACTGGACTATTGAGCCGGACGGCACATGCTACCGCTGTTATGTGGCTGTTTACGAACATCATGTAACTGCGGCGGTCGCTTATGGAATCTACAATTATGTGAAGATTACGAAGGATGTTGACTTCCTACTTCACAAAGGCGCTGAAATTTTAATTGAGACAGCCAGATTTTGGACGAGCAGACTTCAGTATATAGAAGAGAAGGACCGTTATGAGATTCATCAGGTGACGGGACCGGACGAATGGCATGAGCCGGTTGATAATAATTTGTATACGAATTATCTGGCAAGATGGAATCTCCGCTATGTACTGTCTCTCGTTGAGATATTAAAGAAAGAATACAAAGAGATATATAAAGAACTTGCAGAGAAGATTGCGCTTACGGAAGAAGAGATTGGAAACTGGAACGCAGTGCAGGGAAAAATTTATCTTCCAAGGAAAGAAGGAACCCAGTTATTAGAGCAGTTTGAAGGTTATTTTGATTTGAAAGAGGTAACGATTGAGAAATACGACAAAAATGACTGGCCTGTCAGACCGGAGGCGTTAAATAATACGAAGAGATGCGAGACGCAGATTATCAAACAGGCGGACGTCGTTATGCTTCTGCATCTGCTGGGAGAAGAATTCGATGAGGAAACTATAAAATTAAATTACAGTTATTATGAGAAACGTACGCTTCATGGTTCTTCATTAAGTCCGAGTATCTATTCTATTATGGGACTGAAAGTGGGAGACACTTCCAAGGCATACCGTTATCTGAGAAGAGCGGCGCTTATTGACCTTGTAAATCTTCAAGGAAATACGCGCGAAGGAATTCATGCGGCGAATGCCGGCGGCGTTTGGCAGGTTGTTGTGTTCGGCTTTGCAGGAGTTTCCATTGATGAGGAAGGAATTCTCTGTATTCGTCCGCATATGCCTAAAGAATGGAATGGACTTAAATTCAGAATCCATTATCAGAATTCATGGATTGAGATATCCGTCACACCGGATAATGACGCAGACGTTAAGGTGCTTGAGGGAGGCGGCATGGAAGTGAAAATAAACGGAAAACTGAAGAACGTATAGGAGGAACCGGAGGATGAAGAGATATCTTGCAATTGGCGGTCTGATTCTGGTGACTGTTATATGGGGCGGAGGATTTGTTGCAAGCGATATGGCGCTGGAAAGTCTCCTTCCGTTTCAGATTATGACAATCAGGTTTCTTTTGGCGGCTGTGCTGATGGGAGCTGTCAGTGTAAAAGGACTTAAGGACATGAAAAAGGAGGAGATCAGGGCGGGTGCGATGATGGGAACCGCCCTGTTCGCCGGCTTTGCGCTGCAGATTGTCGGACTTCAGTACACCACGCCGTCCAAGAATGCATTTTTGACGGCTTTGAATGTTGTAATGGTTCCTTTTATCGCATTTATCATCTGTAAGAAGAAAATCGGGGTAAAAGGCATTGTGGGAGCGGTTATGGCAATTGCAGGCGTGGGGATTCTTTCGCTTGAGAAGGATTTATCTTTAGGCTTTGGGGATGGGCTTACGCTGCTTTGCGCGGTTGGATTTGCATTCCAGATTTTTCTTACAAGTGAATTTGTTAAGAAATATAGGGCGGTTGTGCTGAATTTTGTACAGATGCTTACGGCGTTTATATTGTCGGTAATCAGCCTGTTTGCTTTTGGCGAACTTGAATTTGCCGTGACGACAAAGGGCTGGCTCAGCGTGTTGTATCTTGGTGTTGTAAGTACAACGATCTGTTATCTGTTACAGACAGCAAGCCAGCGTTATGTAGACGAGACGAAAGCGGCGATTATCCTGTCGATGGAATCGGTATTCGGGACGTTGTTTTCTATATTGATTCTGCATGAGCAGATTACCTTGAGAATGACTGTGGGATGTGTGATTATTTTGGCTGCGGTCATTATTTCAAATCTTGCGGATGCGCAGGGCGAGGGTGCATAGAGAGAAGGAGAGAGTTATGAAATATAATGCGGTTATTTTTGATTTAGACGGAGTAATCTGTCATACGGATAAATATCATTATGAGGCATGGAAAAAGATTGCGGACGAGCTTGGCATTTATTTTGACGAGACAATCAACAACAGGCTCCGGGGCGTCAGCCGTATGGAAAGCTTTGAAATAATTTTGGAACGATATGACGGAGTTATGTCGCAGGAGGAAAAAACAGAGTACACAACAAAGAAAAATGAAGTTTACAAAGAGCTTCTGAAGAATATGAGCCCCGCAGATTTATCGCCGGAGGTGAAGAACACTTTGGATGGTCTGAGAGGGCAGGGACTAAAACTTGCCATCGGTTCTTCAAGTAAAAACGCGGGATTTATTTTAGAACAGCTGGGACTTGGCGGATATTTTGACGCTATTTCCGACGGTAACAATATTAGCAATTCAAAGCCTGATCCGGAAGTATTCCTAAAGGCGGCGCAGTTTGTAAAAGAAGAGCCGGGAAGCTGTCTTGTTGTGGAGGACGCTAAGGCTGGACTTGAGGCGGCGATTGCGGGCGGCATGGATTGTGCGGCAATTGGAGACGCCGTGGCAAGCGGTCTTGCCACGTACAATCTGAATACGTTTGGAGATTTGGCGGACGTGGTGAAATAGTTCTGTTCGCCGGGTGGTTGCCCTTGCGAACGGGAGGGCGTTATGTTAAAATAATTTTGTTAAGTTAACATAAAAGGCTTAACGAGTTTGCTTTAAGAATGTAAGGAAGGTAAATAAAGTGGCAACAATCAGAGAAATAGCAGAATTGGCATGTGTGTCCGTTGCGACGGTATCAAGAATTCTGAATTATGATGAGACGCTTAGTGTACAGGATGAGACGAGGAAACGGGTATTCGAGGCGGCGGATCAGCTTGACTATAAGAAAAAAGAAACAAAAAAGCGTAAAAAGAAATTGAAAATAGGCGTCATATGTTCATATTCTAAAGAAGAAGAATTGGAAGACACTTTTTACTTATCTGTACGTGTTGCCATTGAGAAGAAAATAGAAGAAGAGGGATATAAGAAATTTCAGGTACCGTTGGACGCGGCGCTTGAGGAGGTTTCTCAATTAGATGGAATTATTTGTCTTGGAACATTCAGCCGGTCGACGGTGAAGAGAATTGAGACATTTAAGAAGCCGGTTATTGTTGTGGACGCTCAGGTGAATTGGAATGCGTGGGACTCGATTATTACAGATACGCATAGATCCGTGATGGAAGTTATGGAGTATCTTTGGGGCATGGGACACCGCCAAATTGCTTTTATCGGAGGCATTGAATTCGATACGGACGGCAAAGAGGTCAGAGATTACCGGTTGTCTGCCTATACGAAGTTTATGGAGATGCAGAGGCGTTTCAGGGCGGATTACGTTAAGATCGGTTCCTACACGCCGAGAGACGGATATCGTCTCGGAATGGAACTTCTAAGCCAAGAGGGGGAGATGCCCACGGCGATCTTGGCGGCAAATGATTCGATTGCAGTGGGATGCTACCGGGCGATCAGGGAGAAGAGTCTCAGAATACCGGAGGATGTGAGCGTAATTGGTTTTAATGATATTTCTATGGCGAAGTATTTGGTGCCTCCGCTCACGACAGTGCATATACATATGAATTTTATGGGACGCGAGGCGGTAGCGCTTCTTGCCGAGAGAATTCAGACAGGAAGAGATATCAGTATGCATATCTCTATTCCGGCAAATCTTGTCATTCGTGAAAGTGTGGCAAGAATAGAACATGAGAAACAGAGGTAGAACTAAATGGACAGGAAATTTTTGCAGGATATGCTTGACCGGATTTCCGTATCAGGATATGAGGAGCCGGTTCAAGAGGTGATAAAAGGGCATATGAATGCCTATGCGGATGAGATTCGGACAGATGAGATGGGCGATGTGATATGTGTTGCCAATCCAAAGAATCCGTTTAAAATTATGATGTCGGCACATGCGGATGAAATCGGTCTGATGGTGACGCATATCACGGATTCAGGAAGGATACAGGCCGTTGAGCGGGGAGGCATTATTCCGCATACCTATCCGGGACAGCGTGTGCAGATTTGTACAAGGAAAGGAATCATATACGGCGTGGTAGAATCCCACCGTGAGTTGTTTAAAAAAGAAGGGCTTAAAGCCGCTGATTTTTTGATTGATATCGGGGCAGGCAGCAAGGAAGAGGCATTAAATCATGTGGAACTGGGGAATCCTATTGTTTTGGATTCTCAAGTGAGAGAACTTTTGAACGACAGGATAAGCGCCCGTGGGTTGGATGACCGCATGGGGGTATTTATCATTATGGAAGCCTTAAAACGTGCGAAAGAAAAGGGATCCAGCGTGGGAATCTATGCGGCGGCAACTGTGGGCGAGGAGACGACAAAGAACGGCGCTTACTGGACAAGCACGAGAATTCAGCCGGACCTTGCCGTTGTAGTGGACGTTACTTATTGCAGCGACTGCAGCGGTGTGGATGTTGCAGAAGCGGGAGAAGTAAAACTTGGCGGAGGTCCGGTTCTCTGCAACAGTCCTATTGTTGTTAAGGCTTTGAATGACAGAATGGAAACATGTGCCGAGCGTACAGGCATTACAACGCAGAGAGAGGCGGCAAGCCGTTTGTCTTATACGGACGGGGATTTGATACATTTTTCAAATCAGGGAGTGCCGATAGTACTTGTTTCAATTCCGCTGCGGTATATGCATGCGCCGGGTGAAGTTGCAGACATGAAGGACGTGGAGCAGTGTATTGAACTTATTGCCGAGTTTTTGGCAACATATAAATAAGAGGCAGATACGATATGCCGGCCTTTGTCCGAAAACAAAAAGAATTTATGTGTTAATTAAATACGGGATTGTCATAGGTGAATATGCTCTAAATGGCTTCTTAATCATGAGATTTTCTCATGGTTAGTGAAGAGCACATTTAGAGCATATTCTTGTTTAAAGGACTAAAATGGGTATTAGCCCCTGCCTTCTGCCCGTAGAATTACTTCGCCTCTTCTTGGGTGCGCTTAGTCAATCCATCCAGCAGATTGCGCCTAGTCGGGTTTCTGCTAAAAGACAGTTGACGAGTTAATTTAATTTGCATCTATGGCTCCAGCTTGTAAAATCAGGAGGTTTGTGGTAATAACTAGACGACATGCCCCGAAGATGCTTTAAAATAGGCATTTCTACCGTGTGGATGGTAACACCGTGGTAAGTTGTTTAATTTTTCTAGATATTTGATACTCCGTTTTCACTCATTATTATATTTATCTTTCCATACCCATTAAGCACTTGTTTTTATCACTGGCAATCCATAGCCTTTTCTTCCGTTTGGTGCTTTTTCGTAACTGTCGTTGGTTATATTGTGAAATTGCGTGGCAATTCCCCAATATAACCAACTTTTTATTTATGCCCTCTATTATGATAGCAAATGCATAAATATCATTTTCTTATGATGCGATTTTGAGAAAAGGGGTTGCCTAAAACATAACTTTAAACTATTATAGATATAAATTTATTTATATTAATTATTTCTAAATATTATGAAAGGGTGAGCATAGAGCATGGATTCAATAATTGATAAGATGACGAGTAACGCATATAAGGTTTTGAAGTATATGTATTCCTGTCAGATTGAGTTACCTGACGGAACAAAGTATGTTCCTTTGTCTCAGGTAGAGATGGCACCCTTAATCGGCGTAAGCACTATAACTATAAATAAACTGTTTAAACAATTAAGAGTTGATAAGTTGTTGCTTCCGATTGAGGGGAAAAGAGGAAAGTATGAGCTTACGGAAAAGGCAATTATCATTATAAAAGATATGGAAAAACTTGAAGATAAGATAGGAGAGATAGAATAAATGTCAGTATTTAACGAAGATACAAGAGTGAAAATTCCTGCCACAATTCAATTTCTAAGGCTCAATTATAATTATCAGTCGCTGAAATCAGATGATATTGATATAGATTTCAATACAAAGATTTTTGTGAATAGGTTTAAACCTGCGCTTGAAATAATCAATGGCAGAAAATTTTCTTATGATGAGATTAAGAGCATTGTTACAGATATTCATAATGTCTTGAAAAATAATGACTTGGGGAAAGAGTTCTATAATTGGCTCATTGATCCAAAAGACAAGGTAAAGCTCATTGATTTTGAAGATATTTCTAAGAATGATTTTGCTGTTGTGGACGAATTGCCATTTAGCGTGGTAGAAGGATCCGAAGAAGGCTCTTTCAGACCAGACATAAATATTTTGATTAATGGTATGCCGCTGGCATTTTTGGAGGTTAAAAAGCCAAATAATGATGGCGGCATACAGAAAGAATTTGATAGAATGATAAACAAAAGATTGCAGAATCCAGACTATAGGAAATTCTTCAATCTTATTCAGTTTGTCTCTTTTTCAAATAATATGGAGTACGAAGAAGATGATGATGCCGAGGATGTAAAGGCTGGCTCATTTTATACCACAGCAAATGGAAATAATACCAGCTTTTCATTTTTCAGAGAGGATGACGAACAGTATCATTTAACATATCCGTATAAAGAGATTGATATGGATACTATCAAATATGTAATGAAAGACTGCGGCTACAATCCGGCGGAAGCAGATACACTAGAATTTGCCGAGAATTTAAAGGTAACAACTCCTTGTAATAGTTTTGTGACCTCTGTATTTGATAAAGAAAGATTTTTATATTTCTTACAGTATGGCATTATGTTTATAAGTAGTCAGATTCCAGAGAAACACATTATGCGTTACCCTCAGTTTTTTGCTACCAGAAAAATTATTGAACGTTTAGACGCAGGTGGTAAAGGTGGCATTATCTGGCATACACAAGGCTCTGGAAAAACAGCAATAGCAGCCTTTTCTAATCGTGTTATCAGGGATTACTATGCTAAAAAAGATATTAGCACTAGATTTTTCTTTGTAGTGGACAGGCTTGATTTGCTTACACAAGCCAGTATTGAGTTTACCAACAGAGGGCTGAAAACGGTAAATTGTGAGGATAAAGCAGGCTTTACTAAGGAATTGAATAAAACTCTTTCAACCAATGTTGGTAGTAAAGCTATTGGTGAGATTTGTGTGGTAAATATCCAAAAATTTGAAGGGAAAATGCCAGAAGCAAAGAATGATTATAATGCAAACATACAACGCATCTTCTTTGTTGATGAGGCACATAGAAGTTATTCGTCCACAGGAGAATTTTTTAAGAACCTTATGACCTGTGACTTAGATGCCGTTTATATTGCGCTTACTGGCACGCCCTTACTTTCAAAGAAAGAGCGTTCCAATTTAAAGTTTGGTGACTATATCCATAAGTATTTTTATGATAAGTCAATAGCCGATGGGTATACACTTAAAATTAAAAAGGAAAACATTGATACTGTAGCAAAATCAGAAATCAAAAAGAATCTAGAAATAGAGGATAAACAGCTTGAAGATAAAGATGTGTATGAATCAGATGCCTATGTAAATGCCCTGGGAGCTTTTATTGAAAGAGACTTTATCAATTTTAGACTCCAAAACTCAGATACATCTATTGGTGGCATGATTGTATGTAGAACGAATCCGCAGGCGAAAAAGGTGCATCAGTGGTTCAAAGATAATTCAAAGTTAAATACTGGACTCGTTATCACAGATATGGATGATCCGAAGCAAAAGAAAATAAATCATAATAATCAAGTGGACTTTAGAGAAACGCTTGCTCTTGATATTTTGGTTGTGAATTTTATGCTTACTACAGGCTATGATGTGAAGCGTCTTAAAAAGATGTATCTTCTACGAGGGCCGCATGCACAGTCACTTTTGCAGACTATATCAAGAGTAAACAGACCTTACAAGTCTCCGAACGGAAAGATTTATAAGTATGGCTATATCGTTGACTTTGTAGATATAGAGCAGGAATATGACAAGACCATAGAAGCCTACATAAAAGAGCTTGAAGCAGATCTTAATGAAAACGGGGAGAATGAAGGCTCCCTTTCTGGTTTGGTTGTTGATAAAGAGGACATCAACAGGAAATACCACAAGTATGTTGATGAATTGGAAGATATTATTTCTACGGATAATTTGGAACGTTTTTCAAAGCAGCTTACTTTTTACAATAAAGAAACTCTACTTAAAATCAGGAGACTTTTAAATGGTATCAAAGAGTGCCAGACAGAATTTATTCTTTCAAGAGCGATGAATTATGCAGCACAGATTGATTCCGACAAGAACAAGAAGCTCCTGAAATCAACACAGGAGAGAATTGATTTTATAAATCTTTCCCAAAATACAGTTGATATGATGGATGTTATCGCTAATGAAGAAGTGGTAGAAATCCTGTATGAGTTCATAAAGGTAAAGATTATCATTATGGATCTCGGACAGATGACACAGGACAATCCTAAGTTCCAAAGGTTCTCAAAGGTTGTCAGGGATATTCAAAATGAGATAAAGAGGAACAAAAATAAAGGTGATATTAAAATCAGAAAGTTGGATGAGTTGCTGCAGAAGATATTCAATGATCTATCTATTTCAGATTTAAATGATTTGGATTCTATTACTGATGAACTTTTGGAAGCACTTGAAAAGGCAAGAAATATCAACTACGAAAATGAGAGATTGTCGAAAATTTACGGCGGCAATTATGCTTTCGTGAAAACTTATCAGGATGCAATAGCAATGTATCCAGCCGATAAGTCAGAAATTGAGCGTACTCTTGTTATCATATATAACGCCATAGAAGATGCCTTAGACAAAGAAATTGTGACCATTCAGGGCAGGAAGAACTTTGCCGATTCCATAAAATCAAAGGCAACAAAGATTCTTCTGAAAGAAAAGCTATACGGAAAAATCAAAGGTTTCTATACACAGCTATTAAATGACCTTTACACTAATATACAGATATTCAAATAGGAGGATTTACAATGCCAGACATTTTTACGCTAGAGAATAAAATAAAGCAGATGATTGATGAAATGAAAGGTCTCTGTCAGACTAACGGACTATCCAATCAGGCAAGCGAAGAAGTCGTTATTACTTCCGTATTCCTTTATAAATTCCTGAATGATAAGTTCATGGCAAATATGAAAGATTTTGCAAAAGAAATGGATATGGATACGGAAGAAGTATTGCAGGATGAGGATATGTTTGCAGGTTTTTATGACTCATATCCACAGGATGTGGCTTTTAAGTACGAAGATACGATTGAGTGCCTTATTAATAAAGTTGGAAACAATGATTTTTGTAAGCTCTTTGACGATGCATTAGAGAGAATATCCAATTATCTAGAGAATGAGGAATTTAGAATTGATACAGCAGATGGTGGAAGAAAGCCATTATTTACTAGAGTTACAGAGAATGTAGAAACATCTAAGAGGAATAATTTTGCAAAGAATATTTTTGGCATTATCAGTCAGGATAAATTTGATTTCGGAGAAGCATTTAAGAATAATTTTGATTTCTACAGTGCTATTTTTGAGCATCTGATTAAGGACTATAATGTTGCCAGTGGCGTATATGCAGAATATTTTACGCCGCAGGCTATTTCTGCCATTATTGCAAAGATTTTGGTAGAGATGTCACCAGTAGAAGATAAGATATACGATGTATACGACCCGTCGGCAGGCTCTGGATCACTGGTGCTTCACCTTGCTAATGCTTTAGGAAAGGGGAGCTTCGGAGATAAAGCACAAGTTTATACACAGGATATTTCTGGAAAGTCATCTAGATTTCTTAGAACAAATATGTTGCTTAACGGGCTTACTAACAGCTTAGATAACATTATTGAAGGAGATACACTGGAGACACCAGCACATTATAAAGTGGCACATGATCCCAGTTCAGGAGTCAAGCAGTTTGATTATATTACATCAAATCCTCCGTTTAAAATGGATTTTTCTTCTACTAGAGATACCATTGAACAGAAGTGGGAGGATTCAGAGCTTAGGCATGGAATAAAGAGATTCTTTGCAGGAATACCCAAGATCCCGAATAAGAAGAAAGAATCAATGGGCGTATACCTGTGTTTTATTCAGCATATCCTATGGAGTTTAAAGGAGGACGGAAAGGCAGCTATAGTAGTGCCGACAGGGTTTATTACAGCACAATTTGGCATTGAAAAGAAAGTACGCCAAACAATAGTTGACAAGCACTGGTTAAAAGGCGTAATCTCTATGCCTTCAAATATTTTTGCTAATACTGGAACAAACGTATCAGTTCTCTTTATAGATAAATCTAATGAAGAGGGAAGCATTATGCTCATTGATGCCTCTAAGCTGGGCGAAAAGAGGAAAGAGGGAAAGAATCAAAAAACTGTTTTGCGCCCTGATGAAGTGAAGAAAATAGAAGATACCTTTATCAAGCAGGATGTGGTGGAAGATTTTAGCGTTTCTGTTACATATGAGCAGATTGCAGAGAAAAATTATTCTTTGTCTGCTGGACAGTATTTTGAAGTGAAGATAGAGTTTGTGGAGCTGTCTCAAGAGGCATTTGAGCAGAGAATGACAGCGTATGCGGATAGGCTGGGGAAGTTATTTGCTGAGGGGAAAGTGCTTGAAAGTGAAATTGAGAAGAGATTGGGGGAGTTAAAGTATGAGTAAAATAAAACTTACTAAAACTTGTAATATAACAACAGGGAAATTAGATGCAAATGCTGCGGAAGAAGATGGAAAATATCCCTACTTTACTTGTGCGCCTGAACCTTTATCTATTAATACATACGCTTTTGATGATGATGTGATTTTATTGGCAGGGAATAACGCTTCAGGTAATTTCCATTGTCAACGCTACAAAGGGAAATTTAATGCATATCAAAGAACATATGTTATAACTGCAAAACATGGATATGATATAGAATATATTTATTATAATTTGAAGATAAATCTCCAACATTTAAAAAAAATAGCACAGGGTTCGCAAACTAAATTTTTGACAATACAGATATTAGATGAATTTCAAATAGAAGATATTCATATTTCTGAACAAAAAAGAATAACAGAAATATTAAAATATATAGACCATAGAATTGAAAATAATAACAAAATCAATGAAGAATTAGAATCAATGGCAAAAACAATTTATGATTATTGGTTTTTACAGTTTGAATTTCCAAATGAGGATGGAAAGCCATATAAATCTTGTGGTGGGAAAATGGTTTGGAATGAAGAATTAAAAAGAGAAATTCCAAAGGGATGGATTGTAGAATCAGTTTTTAAATGTGCCAATACAACATATGGCTTTCCACTTTCAACAAATTCATTTTCAAGTGAAGGAACGATTCCTGTTATTAGAATAAGAGACATATTAGATAATACAATATCCGCTTACACAACGGAGACCGTGGATGAACAATATATGTCAAGATGTAAAGATTTGCTAGTTGGTATGGATGGAAACTTTCATATGAATTTTTGGGCAAGAGATAATGATTGTATTAATCAACGAATTTTTAGAATAAGAGACAATAATAATATTGTTTCAGTTTTGCAAATCTATTTTGAAATAAAACCATTTATCAAAGCAAAAGAAGAAAATGTAGCACGTTCGACAGTTGGACATTTAAGTGACAAAGATTTAAAAGGATTAAAAATATTAGTATCAAATAATAAAAGTATATACCAAACATTTGATAATATCGTACAAAAGATAATTAATAATAAACAAGAGAATCAACAACTTATCTCTCTCAGAGATTTTCTTTTGCCATTGTTAATGAATGGTCAAGTGGGTTTTAAAGATTAATTATACACGGGAAAGGAATACATAGAGCAAACATATGTTGAGTTTCGCAAAAAGCTGAAAGTGACGATAACAATTTCATTTTTGGCAGATATGGAATTATTGAAGAAACATTGGCTTACTTTGGATTAGTTTCAAAAGAGTTTAGAGGTTCACATGCTTGTGCGCATGAGGATAATTTGAAAACATTACATGACTTTATAATAAACGAAGAAACAGATGAGCAGTTAAGGTTGATTTATCAGGTTGCTACTGGCAAAGAGCAAATACCAGAGACAAATCCAATATTACCATCATTAGGTATAGCAGCATGATGGATGTAAACCTTTTGAAGAATGGCGAGGACTTCGATCAACTGCCGGAAACTTGGGTAATCTTTATCACAGAGAATGACGTAATTGGAAAAGGACTGCCGCTCTATCCGATTGAGCGGTGTTTTATAGGAACCGGAGAAAAATTTAAGGACGGTTCGCACATACTGTATGTAAATGGCGCTTACCGTGGAGATACGCCAAT
>CANAZK010000017.1 GCA_947366105.1 uncultured Lachnospiraceae bacterium
CGTCATTGAATCGGAAGAAAAAGAAATGATTTATAATGTGTTTGATATGGGCGATGCAAAGGCCAAAGACGTCATGGTGCCAAGAGTGCATGTAACTTTTGCCGATGTAGAAAGTACATATGATGAGCTGATAGATATTTTCCGCGAAGATAAATTCACCAGACTTCCGGTATATGAAGATACAACCGATAACGTAATCGGAACCATTAACATGAAAGATTTGCTTTTATTTGATAATACTAAGCAATTTCATGTGCGCGATATCCTGCGGGAAGCATACTTCACTTATGAGTTTAAAAGCATTTCCGAATTACTTGTAGAAATGCGCGAGGCTTCTATTAATATTGCAATCGTGCTGGATGAGTACGGCGAAACGGCCGGTCTCATTACATTAGAGGATCTGCTTGAAGAAATTGTAGGTGAAATCCGCGACGAGTATGACGAAAATGAGGAAGATGATTTTAAAGAAATCAATAAATATGAATATATTGTGGAAGGCTCCATTTATTTGGATGATCTAAATGACAGGCTTGAAACAAATCTTGATTCTGAAGATTATGATTCACTCGGCGGTTTTATTATCGAGCATCTTGACCGTCTTCCTGAATTGGGAGATAACGTCACAACAGAAGACGGCATCCGTCTCGTAGTAGAATCCTTGGACAAGAACCGTGTAGAGACGGTGCATATTTACCTGCCGGAAAATTTTTACGATAAAGAAGAGAAAACTGAAGATTAAATAAACACCTGCCAAGAAGCGGACTCATTACATGTCAGCGCTTTTTGGCAGGTATTTTTTATTTTATCCCTCGTCTTCTTCATCCTCCCCGGTCAGACGCAGTATATCGTTTACTTCGTCTTCTGTTAATTCCATGTAAGATGCAAGTTCATCAAGAGTAGGTTTTCTTTTCAATTCTTCCGTAAGATTTTTCACACACTCGTCCAAATACGTTACTTTTTCTATCATTTTGCGATCGCGGCTTTTTGTCTCCTCATGCTCCTCTATAAACATTTGGATTGACTGGCGGACATTTTCAAGCACTGCTGTTTCCGACATGTCCGTCTCAATTGCAAGCATCAGCCCTACATTTCCCTCCTGAATCAAATCCTCTATCAAGTATTCCTCCGAATAAAGTTCTTCCGCAATCTTCACTACCTTCGGGAAATAATACTGAAGTTTTTCTTCTTTTTCATTCTGAGGCTGTAACATCGAAATTTCTTCAATATACCCTTCCAAATACTGCCTGTCCTCTTCCGTAAGATTCAGAGCCTGTTCTTCTTCCATCCCGGCCTCCCTGACCGTTCCACCTCGTTTTACATAACCGGTTACGGCTATCTTTTGTGATAAAAGATAGTCGTAAACCAGTTCCATCTGTTCCTCCGACAGACAATCCTCTGCGAAGTATTCCTCTACCTCTTCCTTTTTGAGGATTTTCTGTTTTTCATTCCCAAGCTCTAAAATACCACTTAATTTTTCACGAAACTGTAATCTTCCACTCATCTTTATTCTCCTGTCCTAGCTTACAATAATTGTCGGATAGCCTCTTCTCTACAATCTATCTCCCCAGTAATCCGCCAGCCTCTTCATCGCGATCTTCCGCTTCGGCTGACTGATAGGAAGCCTCTCCCCATTCGTTAATTCCAGTTCCAATTTTCCCACCCGTTTTACAAAAAACAGATTTACCAGATATCCCGAATGACAGCGCAGGAAATTCCCATGTTCAAGCTCTTCCTCCAACTCCCTCATCTTCTTATAAGAAATGATCTCACCATTTTCTGTATGCAGCTTCACATTCCGATTATAAGTTTCCAAATACTGAAGTGTATTCAAATCCACCCGGTACTGTCCATCCTTATTGGTTACCAGAATATACTTCTTATCCTCCCGTTTGTAGCGTGAAAGCCACTTATCCAGCTCTGATTTCAGACGCACATATGAAATCGGCTTGATAATATAATTCATTGCATGGTACTCGTAACCCGCCAGTACATATTTTGTCAAAGAAGTGAGAAAAATAATACTGACTTTCTCATCCTTTTCACGAATGCGTTTTGCCGCCTCCAGTCCATTCATGATGTCCATCCGAATATCCAAAAAAATCAGATCCAGCTCCATCTTATCCCCATCTATGAGCTCCTGACCATTTTTAAAAGTTATAGTGCGTATTTTTGTCCTTGTTTCTTCGACATATCTTTGAATCATCTCTTCCAATTCTGTCACAAAATATTGTTCGTCATCACAAATTGCAATATTATACATGCTGCTACCTCGTTCAAAAATTTATCATCTTATATTATACTTTATCTGACACAATTTCTCAACAAGGGAAAAGCCGGCAGACTTTAATCGAAAACCCTCCGGCTACGTAAAATAATATTTGATTACAACTTTTTCGGAATCCGAAGCTTTACATACCCATATAAAGAGAGATGTTCCTTCCACCTCAAATCCGTGCTCCCCCGACATCATCTCCACCAGTTCAATCTTCTCAAAGCATTTGCCCTCCTCCATTCTCATATCTTCCAACTGCTTTTTCAGTATATGATACAGTCCCGTCTTACTTATGGGATCTTCTACAATCGTGCGGAACTGAAATTTCTTATGAAAATGTCGGTTCGTATTGATGACATTCAGAAGATATTCGCTCATGCTCTCGGGCATAATGTCCTCTATGTTTACCACAAACTCTTTCTCCTTACTGTCACGGACTTTTGTAACGAGCGCCTCAATCATCTGCGGAAATACAATCACACAATCCATGCCACCGCTGATACAAACTTTATATTCTTTCAATCTCCCACCGTCCAACTCTTACCACCTAACATTCTACTCCTCTAAGCCTTACCACAAGCGCCTCCTTGGAAAATGTATGCATTGCCGCCAGTGTAATGACAAGGGGAATGAAAATCAACACGCCTGCGTAAATAATGGTAAATACGGCCGGGAACCGAAATGCCATATAGAATGCACCACCATTATAAAGTATCGTACTGAGTATATAACCGCACATTGTTCCAATTGTAAGAGTTACGCCGACCGTCGCCGCCACTAGAAGAATACTTTCTCCAAGAAGCATTTTCTTCATCTGGGATTTGCTCATTCCGATAGACTCCAGCATGGCAAGCTCCTGTTTTCTCGTCACGATATTTGTAATGAGGGTATTTACCATACTCAGAACGCTAAACATCATAATAAAAACGGAAAGTCCTGTAATCATACCGAATAGCTGGTTTGAAGATGCTTCATATACTATGCGTCGCTCCTCCAAAGTTTCCATTGTAAGTTCAGCCCGCTCGTCTACCATCTGTGTCAGCACCTCTCCAACGGCCTTTTCTTTTTCGGATTCCGTTGCCACAAGAATACCTGTACCTAGATTGTCATAGGAAATGCTATTTAAAATTGCCTGTTCCGGCATAACAAACCACCCCTCCATTCCCTTCTCATCCAATGTAAACTGCTGATTTAGTATTCCTAAAATGGTCACTTTCTTTTCTGCCATGCCGTTTCCGTCGTAGAAATGAAGTGTAATCTCATCGCCGGGTGCAAATTTCCAGCCGTAAATCTCCTCTACGATATCATTTCCGGCAGCGAGAACATAATCGCCGCTCATCAATTTTTCAAAATCTGCGTTCCCCGCTTCTATATACTTTTCGATTTTTCTTGTCTCTTCATCGGTCAGCGGAAGTATCTGATCATTTGCTCCATACTCATCATGCACCGGAATATCGAATTTTACACCGAAATTCTTCAACTGTTCCACCGATTTCACGCCATCAACAGACTGGATTTCTTTTATAAATGTATCCATAGGGGTGTTTGCCTGCATCCCGCTAAGCCCATACCTGCTAAGTTCAATGGCAGAGTCCGAATAACCGATTACAAACTCCGCTTTTTCAAAATTCCCCTGTCTCGCATAGCCTTCCTTATCAAAAGAGGAAATGTATGTGGCCGCAGTCATAAATATGATACCGCCAAGTCCTAGAGAGCACATGGTAATAACCGCTTTCTTTCTATTTTTGGAAAAGTTCATAACTCCAAGTCCCACAGGCGTCATATTACGGCACATCTTCTTATTGGATGCTCTTTCTACTCCGTCCTGTGCAACGTAGCGAAGGGCTTCCATAGGTGAAACTGCCGCCGCAATCTTTGCCGGCTTTTGTACGGAAATCATAGTAATAATGTAGATTATCGCAAATACCAGTATTAGAACAAACAACGTGTTTATTATATTGAAGCCTTCCGGAATGATCAAATATCCTGCCGCCGCACCTATGACAAGGCCAATCGGCACTGCTCTTAAGAATAGAAGTCTTCCCTCCCGGGACACAAAACTTTTCATCTGGCTTTTCGTCATTCCAATGGTGCGAAGCTGCCCGAACTGATGAATCCTTCCGATGACAGACAGATAAAATACGCCGTAGATTACGAGGATACATGCCAAAAGGATCACACCTCCAACTATTGCCGACATCATAATCATCTGGCTATCCGGTGCCAAAGAGCTTAAGAACCCTTTGGACGGCGCCACATATTTCCGTTCCAAACCGATATCCTCGCTGATGGCATACATTTCTTCTTTGCACATTTCAGCGCTCATCTGCTCTGCCCCCGTAATCTTCGCAAGAATCGCAAATTTGCTGTCCTTTAGCTGGCTTCCGTTTCTTGCATAGTCCTCTGAGAAAAATACCGAAAACTGTTTTACATCTTCACTTCCCTTTAAGATACCCGATACAACGAATTTCTCTATATTTCCGTCATAAAATGTAAGCTCTATCTCGCTTCCTATTTTGACTCCTTCACCCAGCTCTTTAAGCATCGGTCCCGGCATCGCAATTTCATTTTTTTCTTGTGGAAGTTTTCCACTTTCCAGCTCTCCAATGTAAATCTGATCCGCAAATTCACTCACATAATATGGATTGACGCTAAATCCGTCCATCTCCGTCATGATACCGGATTTCATCAACAATGTGTAAGAAATCCTCTCATCTTCACAAAGCTTTTCCACCTGCTCATCGTTCAGTTCAAAATAGATTACCTGCTGCATCCTTGACGCTTCTTTTTTCATATTTTCACTTTGACCTACACCAAACATCAGAATTCCGGTCAGTAAC
The DNA here is from genome assembly GCA_947366105.1 of uncultured Lachnospiraceae bacterium. Taxonomy (GTDB): domain Bacteria; phylum Bacillota; class Clostridia; order Lachnospirales; family Lachnospiraceae; genus Faecalimonas. The sequence goes on from CANAZK010000017.1 coordinate 5,113, forward strand.
GCCGATGCCAACACAATCGTAATCATTACAAAAATATTTCTAATCCGGCCGGATTTCAAGCTTTGTTTTGCCAACAACCGAAGCATACCGGAAGTTATTTTTTTGTCCTTCATCTTTCTCCCCCCTACTCGCTGATTTTTCCATCTTCAATACGGATACGCTTATCCGCTTTTTCTGCAATTTCCGGGTTATGTGTAATCATCACGATGGTCTGATGGAATTTTTCACTTGTCATTTTCAAAAGGTCAATCACCTTGTCACTTGTATGACTGTCTAGATTTCCCGTCGGTTCATCCGCTAAAATGATAGCCGGTTTGGAGATCAATGCCCTGGCAATGGCTACTCTTTGCTGTTGTCCGCCGGACATATGGCTTGGATATTTGTTAAGTTTGCCGTCAAGTTCCATGAATTTTGCAATCTCCTGAAGGAATCTCTTATCTTCCTTCTTACCATCGAGCCTCACCGGAAGTACGATATTTTCATAGGCTGTGAGATAAGGAATCAGGTTATAATTCTGAAAGATAAAGCCGATTCTCTTTCTTCTGAATATGGTAAGCTGTTCATCTGTCATCTTTTCCAAATGGTGTTCCTCCACCTTTACTCCACCGGAAGTGGGAACATCAAGTCCTCCAAGCATATTTAAAAGTGTAGATTTTCCGCTTCCCGAAGTTCCGATAATAGCCACGAACTGCCCCTCCTCGATGGAAACATTTACATCATCCAATGCTTTTACCAAACTCTCGTCCTTCCCATAATATTTTTTCAAATGTACTGCATTTAATATTGTCATTACTCTGTCCTCCTGTATATCTAACTCGTTGAAAACAGAATATTCTCTTTTTCCAAAAGACGCAATATACGCTGCCTAAACTAATACACTGGACGCTTAAATTAAAAAAATCGCAAGGTAATCTCTCTTAATCACCTTGCGACATTCTCTTTCTTTTATTTAATTTTCCGGAAGGGGCAGTATAATCTTCATGGCAAAGCGTCCGCTTTCCTTACGGATACTGCACTCTCCCTCATATTTTTCTACCGCTTTTTTTATGTTTCTAATTCCAAATCCATGAAGAAATTGGTCTTGTTTTGTAGTCTTTTCGTGTCCGTTTCCATCTATAACACAATTATTTTCAAATACAATAGATAACATTTCCCTCACGCAGTCCGCCTTTACCGTAATCATCCTCCGGTTTTTCGGAATCTTTAACTGTGCCTCCAGCGCGTTATCAAGTGCATTTCCAAAGATCGTGCTCATATCCATTGCGTCTATAAAGCTTCCTCTTTCAAAATTAATGTTCGCAGAAAAATCCGTCTCCGTTTCCTTCGCTTTTTTTGCCTTGTCACGAATGATGATATCCAGAAACTCATTTCCCGTATGTACATAATTCTCATAATCCGAGATTTTCCTTCTCAAATCCTCTGCCATTTCCTTCGTATCGGCGCTGTTTTGTTTTTCCAGTATGAGAAGATGATTTTTCATATCGTGGTACAAGGACCGGACACGCTCCTCATCTCTTAGTTTCTCCGTATAGTATTCATGTTGTGCCTTTAACTTCTCTGCTTCTTTTTTCATCTGCTCCGACTTGCTCATATAGGCAATCAATGTTATTCCGCCAAGTCCCGCAATAATCTCTACAACGCAAAACGGATACACAATATAATTCTTTGATGCAACAAAAAATATGACCGTAAATGCAGCAACCGTAGAAATCAGCATGAGAGAATCTACAATCAATAATGTGCTTTTCTCAATTTTCTCAAAAGCAATCTGTCTTTTGTACCGCCGTGTAAAAAGGAAAACACCTATCCAGGCTATAACACGTGCCATTTGCGAAAGCACCCACAAAAAAGTGCTTTGCAGATGTGTATAAGTACTCCACCCCTCTACTGAGTCATTTGCGTGTGTAATCGCAAAAAATATATCGGACGATACATTTTGTTGTAAAAAATTAATCCCAATTATAATTGGATATAAAATCAATACCACGGTAATCTTTCTTTGCCACTCTCCCTCATAAAACACAAATGTATATAAGACAAATCCCAAAAATGCAAAGGAAAGATTGACCGTATCATTTAAAAATACAACTACACACACAATTTGACTAATCAGTAAAACAGACAGTATTTTCATAACAAGATGTTTTCTTGGTTTGAGAAATAAGGAAATTGTACAAAAAGCAACTCCTGTACACACCCATGCAAGCAGAAAACTCAGTATATCAAGCAGCTTAATAATCTGTTCCATTATCATATTTCCTTATCTTCTTTTTTATTCTCCTGTCCTAGCTTACAATAATTGTCGGATAGCCGGCTGCTTTCAGACGCCGTTCCATGTCTACCGCCTCCTGAAGTATCGGTGTATCGCCCACCTGTACCCTGTAAAATCCATTTCCCTCTTCAATAAATGCCGGATAATCCTGTGCAATAAGTTCATTCAGCAGTTCGTCCGCATATCGTCTGTTACGGTATGCTCCCACCTGCACCCTGTACTGCATATTTCCGCCTGTTCCCGGACGCATGAGAGTATCCATAATCCCATCCGCAATAGCCCCTGCAATATCATAGAAATTATTGTCAAATAACTGATTATCTATATCAGAGTTAATGAATCCGGCCTCCACAAGCACTGCCGGCATTTTAGTCCTCCGAAGAACTACGAGGTTCGGTCTTGCTTTTACACCCAAATTCACAAATCCTACGGACTCCAGCTGCTGGTTAATATTCTGTGCCATTTCATACTTGATTCCCGACAAATCATAGACGAGACTCTCAACCCCTGACACCGCATTATCCGTCGGATAAGAGTTCCGGTGTATGGAAACAAAATAGTCAACACCTGCTTCATTTGCCTCCATTGCTTTTTGATACGGCGATTCATATACATCCGTTGTTCTTGTATATTCTACATCAAATCCATTGTTTTGTAAAATCTCTCCTACTGCAAGCGTAAGCCGCAGCGTATCGTCCGCCTCTCGTCTCCCGTTATAAACCGCTCCCGGGTCACTGCCGCCATGGCCGGCGTCCAACATAATTGAATATGGCATAAAAATTCTCCCTTGACATATGTTTCTATAACAGCATATGCCAAGAGAGAAAAAAAGTTACGAAATCCCCAGCGAACACTCATCAAATGCTATAATCGGATATCTACCGATCTGTATTGCGTCGGCTGCGGTGTTACTGTAGTTTCGGCTGTCTGTACATTCTCTGAATCAGAAGACTCTTCCTCCGTCTCCTTTTCTTTCGTACTAATATCCTTGTCATCCTCTTTCGCCGCTTCTTCCATTGTCTTGTTTGCATCATTCAACGTGGACATCTGTGAAGAAGTTGTTTTCATGGCAGCCTGCTCCAGCTCGGCAAGTTCCTCTTCTTTTGCTCTCGTATCGCCGCCCCTGGATTTATCGAGTTTAATTTCAGACTCCAAAACCCCGGCCCTGCCTTCCAATTTTTTCGCTGTGTTGCCTTGTATTGTCGCCTGTTTTAGGGCGCTTCCCACAGAAATCATTGCAGTCATACCTGCCTGTGACATCCCGGCGCTTTCCTTTCCTGTCTTTACTGCTTTTGCTCCGCCCGGCATATTGCCCATAGAAGAACTCTTGGCCTGCTGTTGCTCCCTGCGCTGCTCCATCTGATGCTGCCTTAACTGTCTGTTCAGGTCGTTTATCTGCTGCTGAATTTCTTGACGTTTCTTCATCTTTTCCTCTAATGACATATCCTCGTTAGAAGAAATCTCCTGCAGCCGCTTTTGTGCATAAGCAATCTGGTTCTGAATGCTCTTGCTGTAAGAATCCGCCGCCTGATTCGTACCCATCTGCTTAACATGTACACCCGTTCCATTAATACCTTGAATACCGTTAATAATCATTTTTTATCCTCCTGAATATTTTATTTTGCTTATTCTATTATTTGTTTCGGACTTTTTCGTTCGCCGCTAAACCGATATGATGCAGGAGGGAATTTTTCTGTTGTAAACAAGAAATGTCGAATGCAGACTGCTTATTCCATCATCAGCATAATAATGAGACAAAACGCTCCGTCTTCCTGTATGATGTCGATATCCCCATAATATTTCTCAGCCGTCCGCCGGATATTTGCAAGCCCGCAGCCATGTAATCCCTCCTTCTTCGAAGTATGTATAAGGCCGGTGTCCGCTTCTATCCTGACACTTCCCAAAAAGCTGTTCCTCACCTCTATCATACAGGCATTTGCTTTTCGGTATGAACGAAGGTATACATAGGTTTCCTTTCCGTCTTGTGGCTCTGCATACTCTATGGCATTGCGCAGGGCATTGCTCAAAATCACACTCATATCAAAAGCTTCAATACGGGATCCGACAGGGTAATGAAAATCGCATCGGAAACTGATTCCTTTTTTCTCCGCCTCTTCTTTCTGCTCTGTTAATATGACGTCTGTCACCGGGTTTCCGCTGCGAATGGCGCCCGCTGCATCCGCAAGGGACGTTTTCAGTCTTGCAGCATAGGCGTCCGCCTCCTTTTCCTCCTTATCCGCATACAGCTTTTCCAAGGTAGAAATATGGTTGGCCATGTCATGCTTAAGTCCCCTGATACCCCCGTAGATTTCCTCTACACGGGCTATATGGCGCTTCATATCCTCCACCCGCCCTGCCAGCAGTCTGTCCTGCAGTCTGTCTTCCTGCTCTGCCTTAATACTTTGGTATAGTACAATAGTTACCACCATTCCGGCGAGAAGCACCGCATAAAAAAAGAGGGAAACCGCATCCATTTTTACAGAAAGCGTTCCTTCCTTTATAATGTAAAATATCCGATAATACCGCATGACAAAATGCCCGACAACGCCAACAAGCGGGAATACTGAGAGCATAAACAATTCCTTTCCCGCCAGCTCGGTGTTTTTCCATGCGTATTCTTTTGTGATAAGCCATGTGCCAATCAACAGTATAGAAAATTTCACAAGCAAATAAAATATACACATTAAAACATATAATCCAGTCCATAAGGTTTTATTCGTACTTTTTTGAAAAAAAGCAATGTGTTCAACCATGCTGTAGATTTGGTCATGCAGTATATCCGCCAAAGCCGAAGCCTGCTGCTGCATAGACAAAAAAAGCAGCCCAAGGAATACCTTCTGCCGATAGTTTCTTTGGTCAAAAGCGCACATTACAGCCAAGACAGTCCCTACTCCCATGCAGTGCACAGTAAAACTTCCAATCTTAGGCGGTATCAGTCCAAGAAACAGCGCCATGAAAAAATATGCCAGTCCCGCATAGACCGCACATTGCACCTCTTGGATAAATGGCTTTGTAAATCGGTATATGGCATATACTGTCAACAACATATCCAATGCAAGACAGACGTATGCTATTATCGCCCTCAATGTTTCAGTATTTACCATCTCTTTAATCCCCCCTGCTGTTGTAACGCAAATATCTCTTTACGAATTCCCTGTAATTTTGTTTGGCTATAAGCGCTCTTCCTTTCTCCATGGTGACAAAAGACGCATCATATTTCCTGACATACTTAAAATTCACAAGGAACGCCCTATGCGTCCTGTAGAAACCATCCCCCGTCTTTGCTTCCAAATCCTTCATTTTCCCATAATATTCAATATCGCCTTCCAGCATATGCAGGGTAATCTTGCGATTGAACACTTCCGCATACACAATATCCTGTAACCTGACTGTCATATGCTCTCCTCCCACGTTGATGATGATGCATTGACTCTTCTTCTTTTCTTTCTGCTCTTCCAAAACCATCCTATCTTCCTGATTTCGTATTGCTTTCTGCAAAACCTCTCCCAGTTTATCATCCGTAAACGGCTTCAAGAGATAATGGAACGCCTCTACGTCAAACGCCTCAAATACGCAGTCTTCTATAGCAGTCACAAAGATGATGGAACAACGGCTGCCTCTCTCCCTGAGCCGTCTCGCCGTCTCCATCCCTGAAAGCCCCTGCATCTGTATATCCAATAACAGGATATCCGGAAAATCTTTCTCTGCAAGCACTTCTTCCCCGGACGTATACTTTATGATCTGACATTCCGGGACATAGCATTTTATTTTTTCAGCAGCCAGCTCCCTTGCCTCCCTTTGGTCATCACACACTCCAATACGCATATCCTCAATCTCCGTTTTCTATTGCCATAATCAGGTCCACACGCCTTTGGTGTCTCTCTCCTTCAAATTCAGCATTCAGCCATTCCGTAACAATCATCTTTGCCACCTCTATTCCGACTACCCTCGCGCCAAACGCTAACACATTTGTATTATTATGCTGCCTTGAAAGCTTCGCCGAATATGGCTCGCTGCATACAACCGCACGCACACCCTTTACTTTGTTTGCCGCAAGTGAAATTCCCACTCCCGTTCCACAAATTAAAATACCTAAATCAACCTCTCCATTTACAACCGCTTTCCCAACTTTCCTGCCGTACTCCGGGTAATCACAGCTTTCATTCGTATCTGTTCCATAATTGATCACATCATGCCCCAGTTCTTCCAAAAATTCCGCTATCTGCTGCTTCATTTCCACAGCCGCATGGTCATTGCCAATTCCAATTCTCATAATATATTTCTCCTTTTGTGAACATTCTTCTAATCCTATGCCCACATTATAGCAGATTACTTATATATGATACAACTTTTTTAAGTATTGCTTATTATATTCCTCTATAATATAATGTGTTATAAGTCCGACATGTATTATGATCATGATTAACAACAAATAAATACCATATTCTAAATTTTTGAGGAGAGTAGTATGATAAAACTGATTGCCAGTGATTTAGACGGTACGCTTCTGCAAAACAACGCGCAGGAACTGAATCCGGAAATGTTTGATATAATTTGGAAATTAAAGGAAAAAGGAATTCATTTTATTGCCGCCAGCGGACGACAATATGCCAGTATGCGCCGTCTGTTTGAACCTGTGAAAGATGAAATTTCCTATATTACCGAAAACGGCTCGCTCTGTATACATAAAGGCGAGACGCTTAAAAGAGACGTTATGGAACGGGAATTATGCCTTCGTATAATAAATACCGTTCATAACCGGGAGAACTGCCATATTCTTGTATCATGCGAAGACACTTACTATGTAGAGTCAGAGAAGCTGCTCCTGCATATGCGCGACGATTTGAAGTCAGATGTAATTCAAGTGCCGGACGTCTCTGCCGTCACAAAGCCTTTTCTTAAGCTTGCTGTGTATGATGACGTCACAACCGCGGAGAGTGCATGTTATTTTCATGAGAAATTTTCATCGGAAATTGATGTTGTTACTTCTGGAAACGTTTGGTTCGATTTTGTCCCGCCGACAGCAAATAAAGGAACAGCCCTTCAGACTTTTTTGGATTACTTCCATATCAAACAGGCGGAAACTATGGCATTCGGCGACCAACAGAATGATATCGAGATGCTGGAACTAGCAGGCGAAAGCTATGCCATGGAAACAGCCGTATCCGGCGTAGCCGAACATGCCAAATATACTACCGGCTGCGTGGAGGATGTTTTAACGGATTTACTAAAGCATATATAATACATTAGGGCGGCGCTTCTTCTGAAGTATGCCGCCCATCATTATTTTATATATTTACTCTATCTAAAAGCAATTTCGTTCCATCTTAACTCGTTCTTGAAGCTTCTGATTGTTGTATCTTTATCAATATAAACCGCCTCAATTCCCATAGCTGCCGCCCAGTCGCCCATCTGTTCTGCCGTCAAGTCATATGAGAATGCTGTGTGGTGAGCTCCGCCTGCTAAAATCCAAGCCTCTGCCCCTGTTGCAAGATTTGGCTGCGGCGTCCAAAATGCAGTCGCTACCGGAAGTTTCGGCATCGGTTTCTCTACCTTCTTACATTCTACATCATTAATAATCAGACGGAATCTGTTTCCAAGGTCGATTAACGATGTTGCAACAGCCGGTCCTGTCTTAGATGTATAGACAAGACGTGCAGGGTCTTCCCTGTTGCCCATAGATAACGGACATACTTTGATTCCAATCGGTCCTTCTGCAACCGACGGGCATACCTCTAACATGTGAGCCTGAAGTATTCCCTCTTTGCCCGGTACTAAATTGTATGTGTAGTCTTCCATGAATGAAGTTCCCTTCGCCTCCTTCATTCCGTACGTCATAATCTTCATAAGACGTACCATGGCTGCTGTTTTCCAGTCGCCTTCGCCGCCGAAACCGTAACCTTTTTCCATGAGTCTCTGAATTGCAAGACCCGGCAGCTGTTTTAACGCTCCCAAATCACCGAAGTGTGTTACAATTGCATGATAGTCTTTTTCTACTAAGAACTTCTCAAAACCAATCTCAATGCCTGCCTGTACTGCTACGTGTTTCTTAAATTCTTCCGGATCTCTTCCCTCTAAGATAATATCGTATTTGTCATAGTATTCTTCTACTAAGGCATCAATTTCTCCCTTGGAAACATCATTTACGCACTCTGCAATTTCATTTACCGGATATGCGTCGATTTCCCAGCCGAATTTAATCTGCGCTTCTACCTTGTCTCCCTCTGTAACAGCAACATTTCTCATATTATCGGCAATACGCATTACACGGATATGGCTGCTTTCCATAATACCGATTGCGGTTCTCATCCATGAAGCAATTCTTTCCTGAACGTTCTTATCCGCCCAGTGTCCAACGATAACTTTTCTCTCAATGCCCATACGGGATACGATGTGTCCGTACTCTCTGTCACCGTGAGCCGACTGATTCTCATTCATGAAATCCATATCAATTGAGTCATATGGAATTTCTTCATTAAACTGCGTGTGTAAATGCATTAACGGCTTTCTGTACTCCTGGAGTCCCAAAATCCATGATTTTGCAGGCGAGAATGTGTGCATCCATGTAATAACACCCGCGCATGCTTCATCAGCGTTAGCTTCATTGAAAGTTTTTCTGATTAAAGCGTTTGTAATCAATGTCGGTTTCCATACCACTTCATATGGAAGTACACCCGATTTATTTAGTTCCTCAACAATTTTCTGTGAATGTTCCGCTACGTTTCTTAAACATTCATCCCCATATAAATCCTGTGAACCAGTACAAAACCAAAATTTGTATTCCTTGTTTCTAAGCATTTCCATCTTCTCCTTTTCATTTCATTTTAAGCCACTTCCAAAACATGTTTTGTCGGTCGCGCCTGCATGTCTTTCGCGAAGCCCGCATTCGCGGCTTATTGTCCATAATATGCGTTTACTCCGTGTTTTCTATAATAATGTTTATCCTGGAGTTCCTGCGGAGCAGGCTGATTCTCAGGATTGATCATCTCGCATCTTGCCGCCATTTTTGCTACTTCTTCTAAAACCACTGCATTGTGTACCGCATCGTGCGCGTCTTTTCCCCATGCAAACGGTCCATGATTTTTGCAGAGTACAGCCGGCGTCGCCATATATTCTTTATCTTTAAAATGCTCTACAATCAATAACCCTGTATTCTTCTCGTAAGCATCCTCTATCTCTTCCTTCGTAAGGCATCTCACACAAGGAATCTCTCCATACATATAGTCTGCATGTGTTGTTCCATAGCAAGGAATTCCTCTGCCCGCCTGCGCCCAGCTTGTTGCCCATGATGAGTGTGTATGAACGATGCCTCCCATCTTAGGAAATGCCTTATACAGTTCCAAATGGGTTGCCGTATCAGAAGATGGCTTATATCTGCCCTCCACCTTATTCCCGTCAAGATCCATCACAACCATGTCCTCCGGAGTCAATTTATCGTAGTCCACTCCGCTTGGCTTAATTACAAATAAGCCGCTTTCACGGTCAATTGCGCTTACGTTTCCCCACGTAAATGTCACCAAACCGTATTTCGGAAGCAGCATGTTTGCTTCATATACTTTCTGCTTTAACTCTTCTAACATTTTCTTCTCCTTCTATGTCTAAATACTGCTAAGCATCCGCACTGACCGGCGGACTTTCAAAGTCGGTTCAAACTCCATACACTGTTTAACGGTTTTCCCTTTCAAAAGATCCAAGATTCCCTCCGCGGCAGTTTCTCCCAACTCATCCAGCGGGTTAATTGCTGATGTAAGCGGAACCTCACAGTATATTGTCAGATTAGAATTATCCATTCCTGTAATGGACAAATCCTCCGGCACCCGTATTCCCTGCTCCAGGCATATAGCCACCAGCCTGTTCGCTACTTCATCATTGTAACACACGCATGCTGTACATCCCTTCAGTCTGCGCAGAATATGTACCGAATCCTCTTTCATATTCCGCTGGTCTTCCGTGTCAATCCACATAACACGGTCCCCTCTGATTCGGATGTCCGCCTCAATAAGCATATCCATGTAGCCCGCATAGCGCAAGGCTCCTTGTCCGTCATCACATTTAAAAATAGCCCCGATATCCCTGTGCCCGCATTCCAACAGGTGTTTTGTAACAAGATACCCGGCTTTTCTGTCATTCATAGACACATGCGGCGCGTCAAGTTGCGGATAGTAACTGTTAAGAAAGATATACGGTATTCCGTTCTTTTTGAGCTTATTATACAGATCCAAATTGGGATTCGGAAGTCCGCTCTTTGTCGCCTCTACAATAACACCGTCGACGGATTTGTCCAACAGAATCCTCTCTAAAATCACACGCTCCTTTTCTACGGAATTATTAGTAAAAGAGAGCTGAATGGCATACCCCTCTCTTGAAAGCCTTTGCTCCATTCTTTTAATAATAGGCGGAAAAATATACTCTTCTATATATGTCGTAATCACTGCAATCCGCTTTGTATCTAACTTGGGCTTCTTGGGGCTGGATATATAAGTACCGCTTCCCCGCCTTCTCTCCAAGATTCCCTCTTCGCTTAAAATAGAAATAGCATGGCGGACAGTTTGGCGGCTGACTCCAAAAATAGACACCAGTTCATTCTCCGAATAGATTTTCGTTCCAACGGTCAGTTCACCCTTATCTATTTTTAATTTAATCCAGTCTGCTATCTCGCCATACTTACTTCTCTGTTCCACCATGCCCATACCTCTTTACTGCTATCTTTTAGTCAAAGAACTAATTATGATTTTTTACTGTTTGATACAATATCAAATGTTACCGCTCCCAAAAGAACAGCTCCCTTAACTACCTTCTGAAGGTCTGTCGACCATCCGACTAACGACATACCATTGTTCAGTATACCCATAACGAAAGCACCTACAACAGCGCCGATAATTGTACCGACACCGCCGGCTGCAGCCGCACCACCGATATAACATGAACCGATAGCGTCAAGCTCGAAACCATCGCCGGCTTTTGGTGTAGCAGCCGCATTACGCGCTGATAAAACAATACCTGCTACTGCCGCTAAAAGTCCCATGTTTGCGTATACCCAAAAGAATACGAATTTTGTATTAATTCCGGAAAGTCTTGCAGCCTTTGCATTACCTCCCAATGCATAAACCTGACGTCCTGCAACTGTTTTACTTGTAATAAAATGATAAATACCTACAATTACACCCATTATAATAAGTACAATCGGAATACCGTTGTATGTAGCAAGTTTGTAGAAGAAGAACCATACAATCGCAAGAATGATAACCAACTTTACAGCTACCTGCCACATTGGATTCGTTGCAAATCCATATTTTTTCTTTGTAGAGATTGATCTCATCTCTGATAAAATAATTAAAATAGTTGCAATCGCAGCTACTGCAATACATACAAGGTCAAGCTTACCGTCTCCAAACGGAATCTGTTTTGTGAAAAAGAATCCCGAACCGAATCTTGTGTAGTTTGTAGGCAGAGGTCCAACAGTTCTCGCCTGGAGAAATGTATATGTAAGACCGCGTCCCATAAGCATTGTCGCAAGAGTTACTACGAAAGGCGGAATTCCAAGAACCGAAATAAAGAATCCCGTGAATACGCCTGAAATCAAGCCGACACCCAACGCCGCCAAAAAAGCAACCGGTACAGACATACCGTTATCCACCACCATAAGAGCAGCAACGGCGCCTGATAAAGCTACAATAGAACCTACGCCCAAGTCAACGTTACCCGTTAATACGCAGAGCAACATACCTGTTGCCAAAATAACTACATAACCATTCTGCATTACCAGGTTGTTAATATTTGTGGAGGTTGCATTTTTCCCTCCGGTCATAAAATAAAACAAAGCAAAAATAGCAATCAGCGCAATAACCATGCTGTACTGCTTAATATTAATATTGACTGTTTTCTTATTTTCCATTGTTATTCTCCTTTCCCATTATGCTGCATAATACACTTCATAATGCCTTCCTGAGTCAATTCCTCTTTTGATAATTCACCTGCAATCTGTCCCTCGTTGAGGACATAAGTTCTGTCGCATGTACCAATAATCTCAGGCATTTCGGAAGAAATTACGATAACGGCTTTTCCTGCCTTTGCCAAATCGTTGATTGCACAGTAGATTTCATATTTTGCTCCTACGTCGATACCGCGGGTAGGTTCATCTAAGATTAATACATCAGGCTCTGTCAGCATCCATTTCGCCAATACAACCTTCTGCTGGTTTCCTCCTGACAGAGAGCCGACCGTCTGATCAATCGAATTCGCTTTTACATTGATAAGTTTTTTATACTTTTCAGCAGCTACAATCTCGTCATTGCTGTTTACAACGCCGTTCTTTGAGAAGTAATGTCTAAGAGCAGCCATTGTCATATTTCTCTTAATATCATCAATCAACACAAGCCCGTATGTCTTTCTGTCCTCAGAAGTATACGCAATTTTATTGTTAATCGCATCCTGAACGCTCTTAATCTGAATCGGTTTTCCGTGCATTTTAATTTCACCGGATATTTTTTGTCCGTATTCACGCCCGAAAATACTCATTGCAAGCTCCGTACGTCCCGCTCCCATAAGTCCTGCAAGTCCGACAACCTCCCCGGCTTTTACATGGAAAGACACATTCTTCAACATCTGGCGGTGCGGATCCTCCGGATGATATACATTCCAGTTATTAACTTCCAAAATGGTATCGCCGATTGGACAGTCTGTTCTCTCAGGATAACGGTTTGTAAGTTCACGCCCTACCATTCCTTTAATAATTCTATCCTCTGTAAATTCGTCAACGCCCTTTACCAATGTTTCTATTGTCTTACCGTCACGGATAACCGTGATAGAATCCGCTACATAGCTGATCTCATTCAATTTGTGTGAGATAATAATACATGTAATGCCCTGCTTCTTAAGCTGCAGCATAATCTCAAGCAGCTGCGCACTTTCTTCATCGTTAAGGGCAGCCGTCGGTTCATCGAGAATCAGAAGGTCTACCTTTTTCGCTAAGGCCTTTGCAATCTCGATGAGCTGCTGCTTCCCTACACCAAGACTGTTGATCGGGGCGTTTAAATCCTCGTTCTCAAGACCTACCTTAGCAAGCATCTCTTTCGCTTCACTCCTTGTTTTGGTCCAGTCAATTACACCCTTGATGTTCATTCTCTCATTTCCCATAAACACATTCTCCGCGATAGAGAGATATGGACTGAGAGCGAGCTCCTGATGAATAATAACAATTCCTTTTGCCTCACTGTCCTTAATCTTATGGAACTTAGCAACATCCCCGTTATAAACGATGTCTCCCGAGTATGTTCCGAACGGATATGTTCCGGACAACACGTTCATAAGAGTTGATTTACCCGCACCATTTTCACCGCAAAGCGCATGAATCTCGCCGCGTTTAACTTTCAGATTAACATCATCCAAAGCCTTCACGCCGGTAAATTCCTTCGTAATGTGCTTCATTTCAAGAATCAAGTCTGACATTGTCTCATCTCCTTTTCTAATATTTTCATTATGTTCCTATGTAATATTATGATATAGGAACAAAGATCCCTATATTATAATAAACAGGGCAGCGGTTTCCCCGCCGCCCTGATTTTTCCTTTTACTATTTGAGCTGGTCTTCTGTATAGTATCCGCCCTTAATGATTTCTTCCTCGTAGTTATCAATATCAACAGCTACCGGTGTACATAAGTAAGACGGAACTACAAGCTTACCATTGTCATACTGCTCTGTATCATTAATCTCTGGTTCCTCTCCCTCTAATACGGCCTTAACCATTGTGATACATTTTGAAGCTAAAAGACGAGTATCTTTGTAGATTGACATTGTCTGTGTTCCAGAGATAATGTTCTTAACTGCCATAAGCTCTGCATCCTGTCCTGTAATCATCGGCCAGTTCTCTTCTGTGTATCCAGCGCCTTCAAGAGCAGCTTTGATACCATATGAGAAACCGTCAAATGCTGAACATGCGATGTCTAAATCTTCATCAGCATAGAAGCCTGATAAATAGTTTTCACACCACTGCTGAGCTGTCTCCTGAGACCATCTTAAGATACATGTTTCGTCAAAAGATGTTCTTCCTGTCTTACATACTAACATTCCGTTATCTAAGTATGGCTGTAATACTTCCATAATACCTGCATGTAATAATACTGCGTTGTTATCATCCGGTGAACCCATGAAGAACTCGATTGTCTGTGCTTCTGTTGCTGATGCTAAGCCGGCTTTCTCTTCTATGTACTTACCAATTGCCGTACCAACACCTTTGTTATCGAAAGATGCATAATAGCTGATTGCGTCTGTATCCATTAAAAGACGGTCATATGCGATTACCGGAATCTCTGCTGTCTTAGCCTGCTCAAGAACTGTTCCTAAAGAACCGCCGTCAACTGCTGCAATTACAAGACAGTCAACTTCACTTGCAATTAAGTTCTCAATCTGTGATACCTGAGCCTGAACATCATCTTCTGCATACTGAAGTTCTACTTCATATCCTGCTGCTTCAAGCTCTTTCTTCATGTTAGCTCCATCATTAATCCATCTTTCTGAACTCTGTGTAGGCATTGCCACTCCGACTTTACCTTTTGCGTTTTCAACTTTGGATTCCTCTTTTTTCTCTCCACATGCTGCCAGAGAAAATACCATTGCTGAAGCGAGCAATAAGCTCAAAATTTTCTTTTTCATAGCTACGTCCTCCTTGTTTTGCACTTATATAGACCATTTGTGCAACATGGCATATATAAGCTTCGTTTTCTTGTTTCTTATGTTAATAATATACAACACAACATTCATTTTTACAAGACGGAATATTACATAAAGTATGTACAACTTCATGTTTATTTTTACAACAATGTACATATAAACGCCAAAGTTGTATATATACAACTTTGGCGTTTCATTATGTTTCATTATAATAGTCTATCTAGCTTAACATCATGTCCAATTTCAACAACTCGTCAAACTTCTTGATATTGAGCGGATTTCCCGGCACGTCACCGAATCCGTACTCTGCAAACACGAATGGTATTCCCGCCTGGGCAGCTGCCTCACAGTCTCCAATTGTATCGCCGACATAGACAGCCTTATGGATACCGTTCCTCTTCATAAGAATTTGAATGTTTTCTCCCTTTTGCTTTCCTGTGTTGCCATAGCATTCAATATCAGATACATACTCCGACAAATTTGTTTTTTCTAAGAATAACTCAATGTAACCTGCCTGACAGTTGCTGACAATAAACACCTTTCTAGTCTTGGAAAGTTCAATAATCGTCTGTTTCACTTCGGGATAAAGAACCTTGCACGGAGAATTTCGGAGGTCCTCCTCCTCATACCGGCAGCAAGCTTCCATCACCTCATCTCGCTTTTCATCCGAACAGTCTGGAAGGATTGCCCGGGCAATCACTTTCATCGTCTTACCAAACAGCCTTTTCAGGTCGTCTGCAGTTACCGACACTCCTTCTATTCCCACGTCCTGTATTGCCCTGCTCCATGAGCCGGCCACAATATCTGTTGTATCCCAAAGTGTTCCGTCCACATCTAATATAATATTTTCTGAATCCTTACCGGATACAGAATATGTTGGCTCATAGAATGTAAAATTGTCCATATAAAATACCCCTTTCTCAGTTAAGATGTAACAGTTTATGGTATACATGATACCTTTCATTTGTTATGTGGCACAAGGGAATCAGCGTCATCCCTGATTTCCTGAATTTCAGATAATTAACCGGCTGTTCTGTCTTACACCTATAGTCTGTCTCTGTATATATTTCCTTCTTCTCTGATTCACTCTCATCACACATGGAAAATGTATTTCTATTACATCCTCCTTCCACGCCCGTAAAAGGTTAAAATATCCGTTTTCATCCACGGCAGGCACTGTGTCTGCATCCCCTTCGGCAGAAGCACAATGCTGTTCTCCATTAATCAGAATCGTCTCCCCTCCCTCACACCAGTACGGTCTACGAATTTTGATGTGAAATTTTTCTCCGTTACCCTTTACGATAAACGTTACTTTCTCAGGATCAGCTTCGCTCATCTGCTGCATAATTGTAATTCCCTTTTCACTACACGTAAGCTTCAGCATATTATAAGCAGCGCAGGTCTCCGCCGTATCTTTTGTAATCCTTTCGCCTATGCAGTCCGGCGCTGCAAACATCTCGCTTTCCCCTATACCGCCGTTCACATAAATATATGATTCCGTGACTGCCTTCCAAAAGAATCGTGCAATATCATAATATCTTTTTTCTCCTGTTGCTTTAAATATACCCATACTCCTAATTATCTGCGGAATGTGCTGGTTAGCATGAAGTCCCTTAAGCGCATTCTTTTCTTCCTCCATCGGAAGAAAAAGTTTATCATTGTCAAACATTTTTGCACAGGCAAGGTAGATCTCCTCGCCTGAAAGCTCATAAAGCTTTGCCATGGTTTCATTGATTCCGCCAAATTCACCGGCTATATATGTATTCCACATAGAAGCCCGAAGCTCCGGTGTCAGACGCGAAAGACGGTTATATACCCACTTCCCGCTTTTCAATGCAATTTGCAGAGCCTCCCTATTTCCTGCATAAGTATAACAGTCCAAAAGCCCTGAAAGAATTTGCTTTTTGGCACTCAACCAATCCTTCAACTAAATAGTTGATTTTATCCAATATATCTTCATCTTTGCTCTCTCGGAAACAAAGCGCCATTGCCGACAAGTAATGCCCGCTCGTATGTCCCCGGAGATTGCCCTCGGGCGAGTCCCACCCTGTCATTGGTTTGGCGCCCTTTGTGTCAAGATTCGCAGCGCGCCGGAAATTGTAAAGAATCTGATCTGCATCCACCGATTTCAGGTAGGCCATATCACGCTCTCTGGCATTCCAAAAATACCGTCCCCGGAAGCAGTTCCACCTCACCGCTTGTAAAACACCACACTTTACTTTTTGTGTCCTTACGCGGAATCTCATATCCCGTTTGTGCACTAATAATAATGACCGCTTTTTTCGCCGTTCCTTCTACTTTTCCCTCAATCTTATAGTCTCCTGCCTTCGGATATCTTCTTGCTATTCCGCCGTCCCATTCCACCGGATATGACAAAATCTCACATTTGGCCGTTTTTACCACAACGGACTGGGGAAGCCTTATCTCCTGTCCCGGCGCACATCTTCTCACCAAAGGAAATATTTCTGTTACCTCTGTTACATCCGTCTCTTCCAAAATCGTCACTTCATAAATCTTCTCTTTTGTCTCATTTCCATATTGAAAAACCGCATGAAGCGGTACTTTCCGGTCTCCGACGCCTAGCTTCGGTCTTGTTACTCTTCCATCCGATGTAAGAAAACGGTCATGCTCCGATATCCACTTAATCGCAGAACCATTTGCTCCTGTCCGTGGAAGATTCAAATCAAATTCCACCGTCTTCAGATTGCCGAGATAAAGTTCCTCTATGTCCTTTTCTATTATTTTCAAATCATGATTCATATTGTCCTCCAATACCAGTTTTGTTTCTCTGATTATACCTTTTCCATTCACCGTTTACAAGAATATTTATTTCAGCTTTTTAGTGTAAAATATGATAGAATAGATAATATTTTTTCGTAATAGTTTATAAAAGGAGGGATTTTATGTTCTACATACGCATGGTACTCAGAAATATCAGACGCCACAAATACAAAAGCTTTTTTAATATGATGGTTTGTATTGCCATTCTAGGCTTTCTGAACATTTATACCGGAAATCTAGTTCACACGCAAGAGCAACTAGAGACTATAAGCCGGACTATACCAATAAAGGCAGTGATTACCAATGCAGCCGGCGACGCCGAAAGCGGACTTTTCATTCATGATAAACGCGTGCAAAGCGTCCTTCATTCCTCAAACATTGCAAATGCTGTATTTACTCTGCAGTCTGTGGGATATATAAACGACAGTCAAGTGTCGCTCATGGCAGCCAACACCTACCGTGCATTCCCTGGAATGGAAGCAAATAACTTCTTCTCCTCAGAATTAAATGAATGTCTTGTCACACAGAGCTTTCTCGACAATCACCATCTGAAAGTCGGAGACGAAATTACGGTCGAGCAATATTATTACGAACTCCTAGACTACATTTACCAAAACCTCCTGCCGCTTGATACAATTACCTACACAATTTCAGGCGTTGTGGACGAACATGTGGATTTGTCTGCCGGAGATTCTTTAGCGCCTGATATTCTCCTCCCGCTTAACACTGTACGGAACATTTATACGCAGAATAATTTAACATTCTTTGCGGACTCAGGAAGTTTTACCGCTGCAAATCCTTTAGCTCTTAATCAGCTCAAGGAGGAAATGCATGAAGCAGGATTCATGGAGGTGAATTCCAATGCAGACTTATCACTTGACGGCAATTCTTTGATCATACAAGACAGCACCTTTATTCAGACTGCCGGAAATCTGCTAAAAGGGCATACAGTAATGCAAAATTGCTTTCCAGTAATACTTTTGCTTCCCATTCTTTCTGGCTTCGTCTCCTCGTACCTCATTACGAACAGCCGTCAGGAAGAATTTGCAATTATGCGCTCACTTGGCATCAGAAAATCCAACTGTATTATGACATTTCTTCTTGAAAATGGAATTCTGCTGCTCCTTAGTTGTATTCCGGGCGCCTTACCAGGAATACTGCTGTTCCGTATCGGTATTAATACACTTTTATTAAATGCCGCGCTGTTTCTGTTTTGTTATCTTGCCGGAACATTTGCAGCGCTTATTATTTTAAGTAAAATCAGCATCGTTGAAGTTCTGACAAAGGCAGATTAGAGAGGAGGATAAACATGAATATATTAAAACTGGAAAATGTCAGTTATTCATATCAAACAAAATATCAAACCATAGAGGCTGTCAAGCATGCTTCATTTACATTTGCAACCGGTAAAATGTACGCCATTACCGGTGAGTCCGGAAGCGGCAAAAGTACGCTTCTCTCATTGATGGCAGGGCTCGATTTGCCGTCGGAGGGGCATATTTTCGTAAACGGTACTGATATGAGCTCACTTGACCGCGACCAATACCGCTGCCGGGAGGCATCTGTCATCTATCAGGCATTTCATTTATTTTCGCTCCTTACTGCAAAAGAAAATGTCATGTTTCCGCTAGAGCTTCGCGGCATACCGCGTAAAGAAGCTTCCCGTCAGGCAGAAAACTATCTTCAAAAAGCCGGCTTACCCGAAAAAATTTACCGCCAGTTTCCTCCTATGATGAGCGGCGGAGAACAACAGCGGGTTGCCATCGCAAGAGCAATGGCGGCAGGCGGAAAAATCCTTCTTGCCGATGAGCCTACCGGCAACCTCGACACCGAAAATGAAAAGAAGATCGTCGAGCTTTTGAAAGCCTTTGCCCACGAGGACGGCTGCGCTGTGATTGTCATTACACACAATCCTGAGGTAGCCGCGGAGGCGGACAAAATTTTACGAATGTGCGACGGCATTTTAACTCAAATACAATGAAGGAGTGTGATGGTATGATTAGAAACAGTATCCGGCAGATGCTTCGGACTCCGGTAAAGCTTGCCGCTTTTCTTAGCTTGATAACCGCTTCCTCTTTTCTGCTTACGCTGGGTCTCAATCTGTTTTTCATAAGCCGAGAGACACAAAAAGAAGCCCAAAACTCTTTTATCACCATCGGTACGGTGGAACAAAAGGCCTCTAACTCCGGCAGAGAAGCACTGTGGGACGTGACAGACAAAGACTACATCTATGTCTCCAGGAAAATTTACGATGCGCCGATCTCCGATTCGGTTCTTGACATCGAAGGAATGCCTTATATTCACAAACCTAAACACCAGCCCGTGTACGGCTCTTATAATGAAAACTATATTGTCCGCGACCCTTTGGGCGAAGTGGACGATGCATGGCTCGGAAATGAGGGACAACTGGCAATCGTCGAAGTCACCCCATATGAAGACAGCGTTCCAGGCGAACCTGTGAAAATGCATCTCATACGAGGTCTTTACGGAAAGGCCATTACGGATTCCAGAACGGACTGGTTTTGGTACTGCGAACACAGCAATCCTAATCCCGAACCGTTGTATGCCGGTACAAACTATATCATGGTAGTCTACTTAAGCTTCGGGAAACATGAGATAAACGGTACCATGACAAGAATTGAAGAATACCGGCCTTATTTGAATATCAATGCCATCCGCCAGTACACAAAAGACGGAACGGAACTTTTTGACTCTGAGGCTCCCGAAAAATACCGGGATATCGTGACAGAAGATTTCTATGAAACAGAACAGGGGCAGAAGTGGCTTGCCATCGTGGAAGGTTTTCGCTTTGCAAATGACCTGATACCAGTTATCCCGACGGATTCCACCCATCTTATCATGCCGTTTTATGACGGCAGATGCAGCGTGGAAACGGGACGTGACATCACGGAAACAGAATATAAAGAAGGTGCAAAAGTTTGCCTGATATCCGATAAGTTTGCCCGGAACAACGGTCTCTCCCCTGGAGATACGCTCCCGGTTACATTATATTCGTCGGACTATTACCTTCCTTCCATTCATCTGCCCGAGCTGCTGGTTAATGCTAAACTTCAACCATATGAAGCATTTGAAGACAGTACATACACGATTGCAGGTGTTTATCGTTCACTCGGCAGCGCCCATACTACAAACATACATAAAAATGCCGTCATTATTCCTGCAGCCTCAGTAGAAAACAGCGATGAAAATAACATTATCTTGTACGGACCTATGCAGCCGTACAACACGGTATTCGAAATTGAAAACGGGAAAATTCAAGAATTCATGTCAAAACTAAGTCAGTCAGGAATAGATGGTCTTGATATCCGCTTCTACGACGGCGGCTACACTGAGCTTGCACAAGAATTTAAAAATATGAGAAATATGTCTGTTATCCTTCTCGTTTTGGGTATCATAACTACCATATTGATACAGGTTTTCTTCTGCTGGATGTTTATCGTCAAACAAAAACGGCGCGTTTCCATAGAACGTTCCCTTGGCGCCAATAAACGGAAATGTACGGTTTCACTTCTTGCGGGACTTTTGCTTGTTGCGGCTCTCGGCTGTACGGCCGGAAGCATATCCGGTACTATATTAACCAAATATACTGCTGAGCAGCTTAAAGAAACAGAGCTGTTTTCCGACGAATTCAGTACCGGCAAGGCAGAGACAGAACCAGTAAATATTTCCAAACAGCAGATTCAACCACCGACATATGATCTTCCGCTCGGAATACTGTCTTTTACAGTGGTTATGACTTCTACGATGATTTTGGCGACATTTTTTACCTGTCGGGTGTTGAAAACAGAACCACTGAAGCTTCTTGCGAATATAAAATATGAACGCTAAAATAAAATCAGTATAAAAAGGAAACGAAAACAATAATGCGTATCACAAAAGACAACTATCTGAATCAGTTAAAACGACATAACGAAAAAGCTTTGGAATACGTCCTCGAGGAGTACGGCGGTTTTCTGATGTCCATCATCAGGAAGCATCTGTACTCACTCCCTGCTTTCCATGAGGACTGCCTGAACGACGTTCTTTTTAAGATATGGAAACACATCGGACAATTTGACGAAAACAAGAGTACTTTTAAAAACTGGATTGCGGCAATTGCCAGGTACCAGTCCATCGACTATCTGCGCAAATATCTTTGTGAATATGAACATACAAATCTAGATGAGGTATCTCTCGCTTTGGAAGACAGGCACCTTGTAAAACTGATTGAGGAAGAGATATCCGCCGAGGTTTCATCAATGCTTAACTGTCTTTCTGAAGAGGACAAGATATTGTTTTTGAAATTGTTTTATAAAGAAGAGGACATCTCCGATGTCAGCAGAGAAATGCATCTTACAAAAAGCGTAATTTACAACCGCATTTCCAGAGGCAAACGGAAACTTCGAAAACTATTCAGAAATTGGAGTGAACTGTCATGAAGAAAAATATTTATCTATTATTAAATGAAATATCAACCGATAACGGCAACTATTCTGATGCGGTTCTTACCGAAGCAGAATTAAACCGCCAAAGAAAATACCTTCGTAAATATTTTGTAAAACGGCGCAAAATGCACATGGCTTTTGCCGTGGCTGTTTTCGCGCTCTTCTCCGTTTTTTTCCTCAGCGCCGCATTCAAAGACCGTTCAGAGGCCGCCAGAGAATACATCCTCCTCCACACCTCTACACTGCTTGGACTTGACCGTTCCATGGAGGAATATGCTTCAAAACCCAAAATGAAACATACCTTTGATGACATCACTATCATTGCCGACTCTATTGTGATGGGTGAAAATGAAATCGTAGTTTCTATCACAGAATCTTATCCACCTAAATATAATGTGACACGTAACATGGAACGCCTGTGGTCGAGCTCTTTTTCTATACCCTTTGAAGAAACTTATTGTGGAAAATACATTTCACCCTCCCCTTCCTACCAATATGAAACACACCCGGATATTCCCGCCATCACAAGCCGACTTTATGTCAACGGAACCGAAATACTCGGAAATGTCAAAGGCTACAGCGTCGGAATCGAGGACGGCATCATCCAATCCGTTCACACTTTTATTTCGGATACAACGAATATCACATTCCCGGCAGATGTACGTTTGGAGCTTTATAACGATGTAACCGAGTCCCCAAAGTGGACTTTCACTCTCTCGCTGACCAAAGACAATGTGGTACCGCTGACAAAAGACATCCCTCTCAACCAAACAATCACAACCCCGAGAGGGCATGATATTACTTTTACCCGCTATACCGACAGCGCTCTAGGCGCCAAAATATATGCCACATTCAGCGAGGAACGCTTAGATAATGACGGATTTGCATACCTGTCATGTGACTCTAAAGATACATATTATACATTAATCGGATTTAGCGAAAATGTGATTTCACCTACAGAATCTGTGTTTACATTGGGAAAAAATATGTACATGGTTCTCCACGAACTGGACTCGCTCTCTTTATACCTTGGGACGCTGGCGCCTGACGGAGACGAAAGAAGGCTCAAAACCGTCACCGACAATCCGCTTATTATTCCGCTAAAATAGACAGGCGGGGAATCCCCGCCTAAATTTCTTCTAAAGTTTTCTTGCCTTAATGCAGAATGAAATGGGCAGCATTTTAGCTTTCTTTGTTTTAGGGTCAGCCTCTTCCGTAGCATTTAATGATTTATTATCTGACTCTTCCACCAACTGCTCCACTACAAATCCTGCTTTTGCCAATGCCGTAGATGGAATATACATAATCAAAATACCCTTTAGGCACATCAAGTTCATCCTCCATCTTTG
>CANAZK010000018.1 GCA_947366105.1 uncultured Lachnospiraceae bacterium
GGATACTCTACACCATACTTGTCAAAAAGGTCTTTATTGTAGTACATAACATACGGACCGAAATCATATGGTAAAGCATAAGTCTCATCTTCGAATGTGAAACACTCCAAAATTCCGTCATAGAAATCATCCATATTGATATCTTCATCCTTTTCAATATAAGAGTTTAAAGGAAGCATGGAATCCTTATAATCGGAAGCCCTTGAGAAATGCATATACAGCAAATCAGGAGCATTTCCACTCGCTAACTCAACCGGAAGCTTTGTCCAATAACTTGTCCAGTCTGTATTTTCAATGGTAATAGTAATATCGGGATATTCTGCAGTCACATTATCCGCAAGCTGCTGCCATATCTCCGCTTCCGCTTCGCTCTCACACTTATTCAACCAACGAAGTTCTACTTTCTTCTCTCCATCTGCACCGTCTCCATTCTCTTTATCTGACGATCCGCCTGTTCCGCAGGCAGCCATTGAAACAGTTAAGAGCATAGTCATAAATAGTGCTGCTACTTTTCTTCTTTTCATTTTTCTTCCTCCAAACCATCGTTTACTTTTTCATCCTTGTATGCTTTACATGTCAACCGGTTGTCATGTTTCTGTATTACAAGCATATCAGTTTTTCGTTTTTGTGTCAACCGGTTTTTATAAATTTTATATAATTTTGCATAAATGAATATCTTTCCAGCTTTATATTTTTCACATTTATTCCAATTTTCAGCCATTTTATCTCGCATTTTCTATTATTACTCATTACCATTTTTTGCATATGAAATCGGTTGACATTCTGCAAATTTTGAAATATAATTATTATTAGATAATTAAAGAAAATTATTAATATATTAAAGATTTGAGGTCACTGATTATGCCAAACATTAAAGATGTCGCCGCACTTTCCGGCGTTTCCGTAACAACCGTCTCCCGCGTCCTGAATAAACGAGGATATATTTCTCAGGAAACATATAAAAAAGTTTATGATGCTATGAAAGAGCTTGATTACCAGCCTAATCAGATTGCCCGCAATCTGTATAATCAGCGTACTTATTTTATCGGTCTTCTTGTACCGGATATTTCTCATCCCTTTTTTGCAGAAATGGCACACCGAATTGAAATCCTGCTTTTTGATCAGGGTTATAAAGTCATTCTTTGCAATACGCAGAAAAGTAATACCCGTGAACACAACTATATTGATATGCTCCGTCAGAACAAGGTTGATGGCGCAATCGTTGCAACACATATGCTTGAAATATCAGATTATGAAAAGATGACTCTGCCCATCGTTGCAATGGATGTTTTTCTCGGTGATTCCATCCCAACGGTTTGCGCCAATCACATCCGCGGAGGAAAACTTGCCGCAAAACCATTTATAGAAGGCAACGCCCGTCACGTTCTTCAGATAAAAGGAAACCACGACATAAAATGCCCCGCATGGACAAGGCATTCTGTTTTTGCTTCAGAATTGCATGAACACAATATTCAATGTATTGATTATGAACTAAAAGACGAGGAATTTAATCGTTGCCAATATTATGAAATCATTCGGAAATTAGTAGAGCAGCATCCTGAAATCGACGGCTTTTTCTCAACCGACACCGTTGCGGTAAACGCCATGAAATATTTTCTTGAACAAGGGAAACGGATACCGGAAGATGTCATGATTGTAGGATATGACGGAATTGATGCCGCCAAAACTACATATCCGTCTCTGTCCTATGTGGAGCAGCCTTTTGACAAACTTTCAGAAGTCATTGTTGATATTTTGTTAAAGAAAATTAACGGAGAAAATATTACTGAAAATATAACGATTGAAGATATTCGTTATATTGAAGGAAAATCCACCCGGAATTGTTAAGACAAACAATACACCGGAATTATATATTTGAAAAAGATAGGGAGGGAGCGATTCGTTTCAAGCCGCCCTCCCTGTATCAGAACTGCCCATTTCTAAACAATCCTTTAATTAGAATAACATCCAATCACTTCATCTAACAATTGTACCTTTTGTTCTGAAGGACAATTCAATTTTTTTATATACTGATTGACCATATCTGCATGAACATCAGCAACTCTTTGTGCCAATTCATACTTTCCCTCTTCAGTTTTAGGATAATGAACAATTACATTAATTGGAACACTCTTTCTTGCGATATCATGCACCTCCCCCGGTCTTTAAAGTCTATGATAAAGAAATAACTACTATTCCCGCCATTTCTTTTTTTGCCTTTTATCTCCCCCACACATTGAACTTTTTTAAAATTTTCCTTAAATCATAAATCTATTATGAATTTTGATAATAAGTTGTATTATTACAGCTATCTTTACATCGCATGAAGGAGGTTATAAGATGAAAACAAACGATAACTTTATTGCCGTCTATTCCCGTAAGTCAAAATTTACAGGAAAAGGTGAAAGTATCGGTAATCAGATTGAACTCTGTAAAGAATATATTCGTACACATTATGGTAATGCTGCGCTTGAAAATATAATTATTTTTGAAGATGAAGGTTTTTCAGGGGGAAATTTAAATAGACCAGATTTTCAAAATATGATGGAAGCAGCTAAGAATCATAAATTCCATACTATTATTGTTTATAGACTTGACCGTATCAGCCGAAATATCAGCGACTTTTCCGGTTTAATAGAAGAATTATCTAATCTTAATATTGATTTTGTTTCTATTAAGGAACAGTTTGATACGAGCACACCTATGGGGCGTGCCATGATGTACATCGCATCTGTTTTCTCTCAATTAGAACGTGAAACGATTGCTGAAAGAATCCGCGATAATATGCAAGAACTTGCCAAAACCGGCCGTTGGCTCGGCGGTATTACTCCAACCGGATATGAATCCGAGTCGGTTAAAAATGTTATAATTGACGGCAAATCCAAAAAAGCCTGTAAACTAAAATTAATTCCGGAAGAAGCGGAAATAGTCAAGATGATCTACGACTTATATATTGAAACGGATTCCCAAACAGCTACTGAAGCCGAATTAATCAAACGCGGCATAAAAACAAAAAACAACAAATATTTCACTAGATTTTCTATTAAAGCTATTTTGCAAAATCCTGTATATCTGACTGCAGATGAAGACGCTTACAATTATTTTAAAAAAGTTAACTCCAAATTATATTCTGCTAAAGATGCTTTTGACTGTATTCATGGTATTATGGCCTATAACCGCACCACTCAGGAAAAAGGAAAAACAACCGAATATCATCCGCCAAACGAGTGGATTATTTCTGTAGGTCTGCACCATGGTATTATTCCCGGAAAGATGTGGATTAAAGTCCAAGAATCATTGGAACGTAATAAAAACAAAGCTTATCATAAACCTCGCAATAATGAAGCTTTACTTACAGGCCTGCTTTACTGCAGCTGCGGCAATCGCATGTATCCAAAATTAACTCCCAGAAAAACAGCAGAAGGCAAATCAATTTATACCTATGTTTGTCATTTGAAAGAGCGAAGTCAAAGAGCAGCATGTAATAATAAAAATGCGAATGGAAACGCTATGGATACGGAAGTTATTGAACAAATAAAAACCCTTGCGAAAGACAATGATACTTTTATTACTCAACTAGAACAAAGTCGTAAACTCTTCACCGGAAACAGAGAAACATATGGAAAGCAATTGACTTCTATGAAACAAAAAAAAGCTGAGATTGAACAGAAAATCGAAGGATTAGTGGACACTCTCGCTGATTTGTCTGACGGTGCTGCCAAAAACCATGTAGCCAAACGTATTGAACAATTAAGTCAAGAAAGTATCGATATAAGATCACAAATTCATGAATTAGAAAATCTGACTTCTCAAAATACACTTAGTGATATTGAATTTGATATCATGCGACGGCTCCTGACTATTTTCAAAGACAGTATTGATGAAATGAGTGTGGAACAAAAGCGTACGACAGTCAGAACCATCATCCAAAAAGTCGTCTGGGATGGGGAAAATGCACATGTTATATTATCTGGAGTTAGAGACGATGAAATAAAACTTCCAAAAACACATTGGGGTGACGTTAGCAAATGAAATCCTCATGATGCTGCGCGCCAAAAAGAAAACTTCAAAAGAAATTTCTCTTTATGAACCGATTGGGACGGACCGGGAAGGAAACGAAATCCAGCTGTTTGATATTATTGAAACGAGCGATGATGACGCACAGGCAAAAATCACTCTAAAGGATGATATCAAAGTCCTGTACGAAAAAGTTTCCTCCGAACTTTCCTCCCGCGAACGTCTCGTTCTGAAAATGAGGTACGGTCTTTATAATGGAGAAGAATATACTCAGCGTGAGATTGCGGAACAGCTCGGCATCTCCCGCTCCTATGTTTCGCGAATAGAAAAAAGTGCAATAGAAAAACTACGGGCTTTCTTTACCTAAAAGTCCGTAGTCTGCATTCCTCACTATTCCTGCCGTCTTAAAATATCGTATTTGTCCGCAGGAATCCCCAAGTCCACATACAGCGTCTGTTTCGGATGGGGCGCGCTTTCCTGCTCCTCGCCGTCTTCAGTAAGAATACGCTTCACCACTACCTCCACATTATCCCCATTCGGCTTCATCACCTCGATTTTCTCGCCAACGGAAAACTTATTTCTCTGCTCGATACGGTAAGTTCCGTCTCTTTCCTCTCCTATCATTCCAAGATACGTATATTCTTTCACATAAGTGTTGCTGTCATATATCTGCGACTCTTCGTCCGGTTTTCCAAAGAAAAAGCCTGTCGTAAACTGCCGGTATGTACAGTTCGATATCTGCTCCAAATACCACGGCATATTTTTCTCATATAATCCCGGATCTTTCTGATAATCGTCAATGGCTTTTCTGTATGTTCTCGCAACTGTCGCTACATAAAGGGCTGTTTTCATCCTGCCCTCTATTTTCAGACTGTCAATTCCCGCCCCTAAAATCTCGGGAATATGTTGGATCATACACAAATCCTTCGAGTTAAAAATATAGGTTCCTCTTTCATTTTCATAAACCGGCATATACTCGCCCGGTCTTGTCTCCTCAACAACTGCATATTTCCAGCGGCACGGGTGGGTACATGCTCCCTGATTGGCGTCCCTTCCGGTAAAATAGTTGCTCAAAAGGCATCTTCCCGAATAAGATATACACATGGCTCCGTGTATAAACGTCTCAATCTCCAAATCATCCGGGATATGTGCGCGTATTTCCCTGATTTCATCCAATGACAGTTCCCTTGCGGAAACTACTCTCTTAGCGCCGAGTTTATGCCAGAAATTGTAAGTCTCATAGTTTGTATTGTTAGCCTGAGTGCTGATATGCCTCTCAATATGCGAGCACTCCTCCCCCGCAAGCACAAACATGCCCGGGTCTGCAATAATCAGTCCGTCGGGATTCATCTCTCCCAGCTGGCGGAAATATTCCCGCGCCCCTTCAAGGTCACGGTTATGTGCCAAAATATTGGCCGTTACATACACCTTCACATCATGCTCGTGTGCGAAACGGATTCCCTCCGCCATGTCTTCTTTAGAAAAATTCTTCGCTTTTGCCCGGAGTCCAAACGCCTCGCCTCCAATATACACTGCATCTGCTCCAAAAATAACTGCCGTCTTGAGTACCTCAAGGCTGCTTGCAGGTATTAAAAGTTCAGGATATCTCGCCATATTTTAACTCCTCCTAACATTTAACACTGACTGCCACTCCGTCCCCAAGCGGAACGATGGACGTCAATAATTGTTTTTCATGCTTCAATTCATACAAATACTCACGCATACGGCTGTGAATGCTGCGGTTACGTCTCTCTACCGCAAACCTTGATTGAATAATATCACCATTTTGCAGTACATTATCAGAAACCAATACACCGCCCTTTGAAAGCAGCCGCAGAACTTCCGGCATATAGTAAATATACTGCGCCTTTGCCGCATCCATAAAAATAAAATCATAGGTACCGTCTAACCCTTTTAATATCTCCAACGCGTCTCCCTCTAGAAGCGTTATCTGCTCTTCCTTCCCTGCCCTTCTGAAATTCTCTCTGGCAATGGGAATACGCTTTTCATATTTTTCAATTGTCGTAATCCGGCACTCTGCCGGTGCATATTCGCTCATGAGAAGTGCAGAAAATCCTACCGCCGTGCCGACCTCAAGAATCCGCGCCGGTTTCTTAAGAGAAACAAGCACTTTCATCAAGCTCTGCATCTCCTTGCGGATAATCGGCACAAACGCTTCCAGCGCTTCCTTTTCAATCGTCTCAAGAATCTCACTGTTTTCCGTCTCCAGCGAATTGATAAATGTCACCATACGTTCCTCAACAATCATTACAATTCCCTTTCTCTAATTGAGGACGGAAGAATACTCCTCCGTCCCCTGACTTTTTTAAACATCCATAATAATCGGAAGAATCATCGGTCTTCTCTTCGTCCTCTTCCAAATAAATTCATTCATCGTGTCTCTGATTACAAGCTTGATCTTGCTCCAGTCCGCATTACGGTTCTGTACAAGGCAGCTCTCCACAGCCTCTGCAAGCACTTGACGTGCTTCCTCCATAAGCCCTTCCGACTCTCTTACATATACAAATCCTCTCGATACAATATCCGGACCTGCAAGAAGCTGATTCGACCGTTTCTCGAGAGTGAGAACCACAATCAAAATACCGTCCTCCGCCAAATGCTGACGATCCCGGAGTACAATATTTCCAACGTCTCCCACGCCAAGTCCGTCAACAAGAATCGCTCCCGTATGCACCTTATCCACAATATCCGCACCTTTGCCATCCAAAGCAAGCACGTCTCCTGACCGCAAAATAAAAATATTTTCTTTTGGAATTCCAAGGCTCTCCGCAATTGATGCATTTGCACGCAGATGCCTGTACTCTCCATGTACCGGAACAGCATATCTCGGCTTCACAAGCGTATAAATCAGCTTGATTTCCTCCTGACATGCGTGACCTGACACATGGGTATCCTGAAATATCACTTTTGCACCCTTCTGAGTCAATTCATTAATCACGCGGGAAACCGCTTTCTCATTTCCCGGAATCGGATTAGAACTGAATATAACCGTATCCCCCGGTTTGATGCTCACTTTCTTGTGAATATCGGCCGCCATGCGTGAAAGCGCCGCCATAGACTCCCCTTGGCTTCCGGTAGTAATCAGCACCGTTTTCTCATCCGGGTAATTTCTCAGCTGGTCAATCGTAATCAGCGTTTTATCCGGAATATCAAGATACCCCAGTTCAGAAGCCGTATCGATAATATTCACCATACTTCTTCCTTCAACGACTACTTTTCTGTCATATTTGTATGCCGAATTAATAATCTGCTGCACGCGGTCCACATTGGATGCAAATGTAGCAATAATAATTCTCGTATTTCTGTGTTCTGCAAAAATCTGGTCAAAGGTCTTTCCAACCGTGCGTTCCGACATGGTAAATCCTTGTCTTTCCGCATTGGTACTATCGGACATTAACGCCAAAACTCCCTTTTTCCCAAGCTCCGCAAAACGCTGCAGATCTATTGCATCACCAAATACCGGAGTATAATCCACCTTGAAGTCACCTGTATGCACGACAATACCTGCCGGCGAATAAATAGCTAATGCAGACGCATCTGCTATGCTATGGTTTGTCTTAATAAACTCTATTCTAAACTGTCCCAAATTAATGGATTGTCCGTGACGCACTACTTTGCGTCTTGTACTTCTTACTAAATTGTGTTCTTTCAATTTGTTCTCGATAATTCCCATCGTTAGTTTAGTTGCGTAGACAGGAAGGTTGATGTCTTTTAATACATAGGACAAAGCCCCGATATGATCCTCATGTCCATGAGTAATCACAAACCCTTTTACTTTCTCAATATTGTCACGTAAATAAGTGATGTCTGGAATTACAAGGTCAATTCCCAGCATATCATCTTCCGGGAACGCCAAACCACAGTCCACCACAATAATACTGTCTTCGTATTCAAAGGCAGTAATATTCATTCCGATCTGTTCTAAACCGCCCAGCGGAATGATTTTCAATTTTGAATTGTTCTCTTTTTTCAAACTTGCACCTCCATTATTTTATGTATGTTCCGCACATTATTCTTTATCTCGTATACATTCCCTGCACCTGCCATAGAGCTTCAGCTCATGATCCCATACGTGGAACCCTGTTTTCTCTTCAATCTGCTTTTCCAGTTCTTCCAGCAAATCATCATCAAAGGACATGATTTTACCGCATTCTTTACAAATCAAATGATGATGGTAATGCCTCGTTTCCCCCGAGAATTGATGTCCGATTTCATACCTCACACATCCATCATTTAATTCAATGCGGTCTACAAGCTGCATCTCCAAAAGAAGCTGCACTGTTCTGTATACTGTTGCAATCCCTATCTCAGGGAATTCAATTCTCACCAAATCATAAATATCTTCTGCTGTCATATGCCTGTCTTTATGTTCTGCCAATGCTTCCAACACAACAAGGCGCTGCCGCGTTACCTTCAGCCCCTTTTCCTTCAGCATTTTTATAAATTTTTCCTTATCAACAGACATACCTCACCTCTTAAAACTCTGCACGTTACATTTCTATCTTAATATCTTCTAATAATTCTCCAAACACTTTCGATACAGCCTCAAGCTCCATATCGTCTTCCACAATCTCATAAAGACTTTCCTTGTCTTGCGCCATACTCGTATCTTTAAGAATCATACACTCTGAATCCTCAGCTTCCGAGTCAGTCACCAATATATAGGAAACACCGTTAATTTTTGTCTCTTCCAAAACAAAAAATTCCACTGACTCCGCCCCGTCGTCAAACATAAACTTAATTTTCTCCATATTGCACCCCTTGCACTTTTATACTTGCCCTCCACTGACATAAACCGAGTCCAAATACCCCTGCAAAATAAAAACAGCCGCAATTTTATCGATATATTTCTTCCTGTCTTCTCTTCTCACTTTGTTCTCTATCAGTGTCCGTTCCGCCTCTACTGTAGTCAGACGCTCGTCCCACATAATAACCTCAAGTCCGGTACGTCTCTCAAGCTTCTCCCTTAGTTCTAAAGATTTTCCCCCGCGCTCTCCAATATCATTATTCATATGTTTCGGAAAACCAAGCACTATCTTCTCCACCCCGTATTCCTCCGCCAATTCTTCAATACGGGCAAGGGTCTGACGCAGCTTGTTCTCGTCCTTACGGTATATGGTCTCTATTCCCTGGGCTGTAAGACCAAGCGGATCGCTTATTGCAACGCCTACTGTCTTAGAGCCGTAATCCAATCCCATGATTCTCATACGATTATTCCCATGAATAGTGCTTAATATACGTCCTAAGCATTGCTTCTACCAATTCGTCCCGCTCCATTTTCATAACAAGACTTCTCGCACCCATATAACTTGTAATGTACGTCGGATCTCCCGACATAATATAACCTACAATCTGATTCACCGGATTGTAACCTTTCTCGCGCAAAGCCTGATACACAGTTTCAAGAATATCTTTTGCCTGAATCTGCGGAACTGCTTCTACCCGAAAAAATTGTGTGTTATTCAAATCATTGTTCATTTTATCACGTCCTTTAACTATACTTCATACTCATTCTAATATAAATATTCATAAAATTCAATGAATAATTTGTAAATGATTCTCAATCTTAACGGACAGCAGTTCATTCTGCAGACTCTTGTCCCCTTCTATCGCTACTTTCATATATTCCCTCGTATGTCCGGTCTGATAACGCCTTCCGTCTTTTATAATCTCTTCCTCCACAAGTACCTCTACGCTTTTTCCAATAAAATTCTCCTCATACTCTCTTTGCTTTCTCTTACTCAACTCCAGCATGACGGCGCTTCTTTCTGTTTTTATCTGCTCCGGCACCTGATGCTCCATCGATGCCGCCTTTGTTCCTTCCCGCTTTGAATATTTGAAAATATGGGTCTCGTAAAAACTTACTTTCTCCACAAAAATCCGTGATTTTTCAAATTCTTCCTCGGTCTCCCCCGGAAATCCTACAATCACGTCCGTTGTCAGCGCCGGTTTATCAAAATATTTACGGAGAAGGCTACATTTTTCATAATACTCATCCGAAGTATAACGGCGATTCATTCTCTTAAGCGTTTCATCGCACCCGCTTTGCAGTGAAAGATGAAAATGAGGACATATTTTCTCCAGCCCTGAAATAGTACGGACGAACTCTTCCGTTATAATTCGGGGCTCTAAGGAGCCAAGACGGATCCGCTTCAATCCTTCTACTTCGTTGACTGCAAGAATCAGTGAAAGCAGGTCCTCCTTTGTCTCTTTAAAATCAATACCGTAAGAACTTAAGTGAATACCGGTAAGCACCACTTCCTGGTAACCGTTTTTTACAAGGCTTCTCACTTCCTCCACGACGCTTGCCTTATCACGGCTTCTCACTCTTCCTCTTGCGTAAGGTATCACACAGTATGTGCAGAACTGGTTGCAGCCGTCCTGAACTTTCAAATATGCTCTTGTGTGTTCTGCCGTTCTGCTGAGATGCAATTCCTCATACTCTTTCGTATGATTGATATCAATTACTTCTTTATGAACCCTCGAATGCTTTTTTTCATACTCTCTCAATATGGAAACAATGTCTTTCTTTCTGTTATTTCCGATTACGATATCAACACATTCATCCTGCATCTCATCTTCGTTCTTCGTTTGTACGTAACAGCCTGCCGCCACCACAATCGCTTCAGGATTCATCTTCTTTGCACGGTGCAGCATCTGGCGCGACTTACGGTCTGCCATGTTTGTTACTGTACATGTATTAATTATATATATATCCGCGCCTTCTTTAAACGGCACGATTTCATATCCTTCTCTCTCGAGCAGCTCCTGCATCGCCTCCGTCTCATAGGCATTCACTTTACAGCCCAAATTATGTAATGCTGCTTTTTTCACACTCTCACCTTACTATCCTTCCTCTTTAAACAATCTGTGCATTTTTAATGAAAAATTTAACCTTTCTTTGGCAGTTTGTTCCTTGACATTTTATACCATAGAACTTAATATAGTATAGAGCAAAACAAATAATCAAGGAGGTAATCCCGATGAAAACAGTACAGATTTCTTTAAATTCAATTGACAAAGTTAAATCTTTTGTTAATGAAATCACTAAATTTGACTACGATTTCGATTTAGTATCCGGACGTTATGTTATTGATGCCAAATCTATCATGGGCATTTTCAGTTTGGATTTATCAAAACCAATCGACCTGAATATTCATGCAGAGAACAATATCGATGATATTTTAGAGGTTTTAAAGCCATATGTGGTATAGTCCTCACTGCACAAATAAGGTATAATCCGCCCCGCAGGCATGCGGGGTTTTTTCATGATATGAAACACTTCGCGTCCATATCATGAACCCCTCCATGCGCGCCCCGCGCCTCTTTATTTAATCAAAGAATTACGGATTTACCGTTATTCTCTCTACGCTGCGCACTGCCGCGTCAAATAGTTCATCAATCTTTTCCGCCAGATTCTCTTCTGAACGTTTGATAATATTGATGTTTGGTTTTGTAACCGGATGCTTCGCAACAAAGATCGTGCAGCAGTCCTCGAACGGCAGGATTGACGTCTCATAGGTATCAATCTTCTCCGCAATCTCCACAATCTCCTGCTTATCGAATCCAATCACCGGACGGTATACAGGAAGTGTACAGACGTCATTGGTAGCCGCAAGACTCTGCATGGTCTGACTTGCCACTTGTCCGATGCTCTCGCCCGTAATCAATCCGAGACATCCGCTCTCTTTTGCAAAATGTTCAGCAATCTTCATCATATAACGGCGCATAATGATGGTCAGTTCATCATGCGGACATTGATCGTAAATATAGAGCTGAATATCCGTAAAGTTTACAATATTCAGCGTAATAGGACCCGAATACTTTGAAACCAGTTTTGCAAGGTCAATCACCTTCTGTTTCGCACGCTCGCTTGTATACGGCGGCGCATGAAAATACGTTGCTTCAAGTCCAACTCCTCGTTTCGCAATCATATAACCCGCAACCGGACTGTCAATTCCTCCCGATAGAAGAAGCATTGCTTTGCCGTTTGTTCCAACCGGCATTCCGCCCGGTCCCGGAATAATCTCAGAATAAATATAAATCTCGTCTCTTACTTCGATATGAAGCATAATCTCCGGCTTATGCACATCCACACGAATCTCTGGGAACGCTTCGAGAACCGCCTCCCCCACTTCACAATTGATTTCCATGGAGTTTTTCGGATAACTCTTTTTCCCACGTCTTGCCTCAACTTTAAATGTCGTATTCTTGTCAGGATACATAGAGTCCATATAAGAAACAACCGTTTCCTTTAATTTTTCAAAGCCTTCATCAGGTACGTGTACTACCGGGCAAATACCTACAATACCGAATACTCTTTTAAGACCGGCAACAGTTTCATCATAGTCATAATCGCTTTCACACTCCACAT
Source organism: uncultured Lachnospiraceae bacterium (assembly GCA_947366105.1). GTDB lineage: Bacteria > Bacillota > Clostridia > Lachnospirales > Lachnospiraceae > Faecalimonas. Next base: position 12,413 of record CANAZK010000018.1, read on the forward strand.
ACACTCTTCCAGAAGATTTGTGTACGCGGAATGCTCCGTCTATATCTTTCAGTGCAAAACGTATTTGTCTCATCAGCGCGTCTTCAAAAAGATATCTGTTCTTTCCTTTAATGCCGATTTCACCGTATTTTATTAAAAATGCCTGGAATTCCATTGTACATTCTTTCCTTTCCTTTTGTTTTCCTCCGCCTTAACGCCGTCTGTATCTTCTAAGCATTGGAATGCAATTATATAACACATCCAACGTATAGTCAATTTCCTCTTTCGTTGTAAACTCCGAAAGACTGAACCGAAGTGTTGCATCCAAATATTCTTTTCTGGTGCCTATGCTCTTCAGCACACTGCTGATTCCCGGATGATTTGATGAACAGGCTGAGCCGGAAGAAACGTAGATTCCCCTCTCTTCAAGAACATGCAGAAGCACTTCGCTTCTGATCCCCCCAATCCCCACACTGATAATATGCGGAGCGCTTGACTCATCATACAGACCATGAATGACAGTGTCCGGTATTTTCATTATGCCGTCAATAAAATAGTTTTTCAGTTCACGCATCCACGCAACCTTTTCCTCAAAATTCCTGTAAATCTCTTTGGAAGCAACGCCAAGTCCTGCAATTCCCGGAACATTTTCCGTGCCGGAGCGTACATTTTTCTGCTGCTCTCCTCCAAATACAATCGGTTTAATCTTCACCCATTCATTAACATAGAGAGCTCCGATTCCTTTTGGACCGTGGATTTTATGACCGCTTATCGACAGCAGGTCGATTCCCATTCTCTTTGGAAAAATACGGTATTTTCCGAATCCCTGTACTGCGTCTACATGGAACAGAATATTCTTATTATAACCCTTCACAATACGAATTGCTTCCGAAAGCGGCTGTACTGAACCTATTTCATTATTTACATACATAATGGATACCAAAATGGTCTCTTCACACAGCGATTCCCTCAATACGTCCAAACGGATTCTTCCATTCTTATCTACCGGAAGATAAGTGACACGGAATCCCTCTTCCCTTTCAAGGTACTGCATAGTATTTAAAATTGCCGGGTGCTCTATTGATGAAGTAATCAGATGCTTTCCTGCTCTGTGATTTGCTCTCGCACACCCTATCAGAGCCAGATTATCGCTTTCTGTTCCTCCTGAAGTAAAGAAAATCTCTTTCTCCTGCACTCTGAGGAGCTTTGCCAGTGTTTCTTTGGATTGTTTGATATATTTTTCAGCCTCTACGCCTTTTCTATGCATGGACGACGGATTGCCATAGTCTTCGCACATGACCCTCCGTACGGTTTCACCCACGCTGTCATAACATTTCGTCGTGGCGGAATTATCAAGATATACCTCCATTTATCATTCTCCTATCTTTCTAATCTCACTATTAGATTATGTCTTTATCCCTCTAGGTGATACATCAAAATAGACAACACCGCAAGTCCCGCAGTCTCTGTTCTTAAGATACGTTTTCCCAAAGTCACAATCTTCGCTCCTGCCGACACGGCAAGCTCCACTTCCTCCCGGTCGAAACCGCCCTCCGGTCCGATAAAAATCCCTACCGACTGTCCCGGCTCAATACGCTCTATAAATGCTTTGGTATCTGCCATCCCCTCCGCAAGCTCATAGGGCATCATTATTATATCAAGCTTTTTTGCATAAGCAAGGGCTTCCTTGTAATCCATAACCCCGGTTACTTTCGGAATGACGGCTCTTCCCGACTGCTTTGCCCCGCTCTCGGCGATGCCGTTCCATCGTTCCACCTTCTTTGCGGCTTTCTTTGCATCCAGCTTCACTACTGCGCGCTTAACGGCAACCGGAATAATCTCATAGGCTCCAAGCTCTACCGCCTTCTGCACGATAAGCTCCATCTTATCATTTTTAGGAAGTCCCTGAAAAAGATAAATTCTAGAAGGAAGCTCCGTATCCGCCTCTAATTCTTCCAAAACGGAAACACGAACCTCTTCCTCTCCAAACGCTTCTACACTGCAGATATATTTCTTATTATTGCCGTCGCTGATCTGAAGCTTTTCACCAATTTTCATACGGAGAACATTTTTAATATGGTTTACATCCGATCCTTGAATATATATATTGTTTTCCCTCACCTGACCCGGCGTTACAAAAAAATGATGCATCCTGCCTCCTAATTCTTTCTCGCTGTTACGGACACCCATTCCCCTTGGTATGTCACTTCAAGCACTTCAAGTCCTGCTGCCTTTACCGCCTCCACAACAGTCTGTTCCTTATTATCAATGATACCGCTTGTAATATAAATGCCGCCCTTTTTCAGATGCTTTACAATCACCGGCGTAAGCGGTACCAAAACGTCCGCCAGGATATTTGCCGCAACAATATCGTACTTTTCATAACCGGCCTTATCCTGCACTTCTTTATCGTCAATGATATTTCCAATCATAACCTCATACCGGTCTTTTGTAATTCCGTTCACTTCCATATTCTCATAAGTCGCTTCTATGGCACAAGGATCCAAATCTGTTCCCACGGAATATTTTGCGCCGAATTTCAGCGCAAGCATCCCCAAGATGCCGCTGCCGCAGCCTACGTCAAGAACCGTGCTGTCTTTTGTTACATATTTGCGGATCTGCCGTATACATAGCTGGGTCGTCTCATGCATTCCTGTTCCGAACGCTGTTCCCGGATCAATATGAATGATCATCTTGTCCTCATCCTCCGGCTTCACATCTTCCCAAGACGGAATAATAAGAATATCATCCACATAAAACTGATGGAAATATTTTTTCCAATTATTTACCCAATCCAAATCCTCCGTCTCGGAAACCTCGATACTGCACTCGCCCAAATCAATGAATTCTTTCATTTCTTCTAGCTCGCGTTTTACATTTTCAAGAATTGCAGGAATATCCGCATCATCCTCCAAGTAAAAACTTAAATATGCAATACCGTCGTCCTCTTCCGTTTCCGGAAGAATGTCTACGAACATCTGCTCCTTATCGCTCTTTGTAAGGGGAACCTTATCCTCAATCTCCACCCCTTCAATTCCAAGATCTGCAAGCATACTGCTAACGATATCCTCTGCCTCTGTCCTTGTCTTCAATCTGAATTTATTCCATTTCATATTTCATACCTCAACCTGCCTGTCTAAGCATCTCCTTTATTTTCCGACCATGATACGGATGATTTCTTCATTTGTCTCTTTCATCCCCTCTTTACCGAGACGTCCTACGTTTTTAATGGTAGCTTCTATTCCCTTTGTGACGATACCTTCTCCGTCATAGAACTGCTGTCCGTGCTTGTACATATTATAACCTAAGATTCCCGCGTCTACTGCCGATGCAATCTTTGCAGCACAGGACGCTTTTGCTCCGTCACATACAATTCCCGATACAATGGCCAGTGCGTTTACAATCGTATGCGCAATCTCTTCATAGCTTCCGCCCATGAGATAAGCAATTCCCGCTCCTGCGCCCGCTCCCGCGCTGACTGCTCCGCAATATGCAGAAAGCCGTCCGATGCCGGTCTTCTGATGAATCGTAACCAAATTAGAAAGTGCAAGAGCCTGATATAATTTTTCTTCACCCACCTGCAGCTCTTTTGCATACTCAATAACCGGAAGAGATGCCGTCATCCCTTGATTTCCGCTTCCTGAATTAATAATAACCGGAAGCTCACAGCCATTCATTCTGGCGTCTGAGCCTGCCGCTGCCGCTGCCTTTGCCCTTGTGCGCACATCATCTCCATAAGTTTTCAAAAGTACAGTGCCGATATTGGCGCCGTAATCCCCTGCTAACCCTTCCTGTGAGATAGCCGTATTGTATGCAATCTGTCTGTCAAGAGTCTCTTTAATGTCTTCTACAGCCACACTGTTTGCAAAATCCAAAATATCCTCCACGTTCAGTAAAGAACGGTCGGTAAGCCCTTCTTCTTTCTCTCCCTCTACTTCTATCTGATGAAGAATCTGTCCGTCCTTTTCAATTAATACCACATTCGTATGATAATTTGCAATACGAACCTTTGTATAAGATTCTCCTTTATATTCCGTAATTACAATATCAAATGTAATTCCCGAATCAATATGCTCAACAGTAACCGGCACCGTCTCCAAAAACTCTTTCATCTTCACCGTTTCTTCTTTAGTAACTTCCGCAATCACCTCAAGCTCTTTTTCCGCTTTTCCTGCGACAATACCCGCCGCTGCCGCTGCCGGAATCCCTTTTAAATGATTGGTATTCGGCACAATTACACTCTTTACATTCTTAATAATGCTTCCGCTTGCCTCGATATGTACTCTGTCCGGAATCCCTCCCAGTATTTCTCTTGCCTTTGCCGCCGCATACGCAAGCGCAATCGGTTCCGTACATCCCATCGCCGGCACAAGTTCTTCTTTTAAAATCTGCACATAAGCCTGATATTTCTCATCTGTTCTCTTCATCATAATAACCCTTTCATCTAAACATACATTGAATATTATTGTAACATAAAATTTTTTTGCGGACAATCTACCCCAGCAGCCTTAATAAATTTTTCAATTGAAAATCCGCTTCCTTCGACACGATTTGCTCCAACATTTCCAAATTATCGTCAGAATGCTCCACTTCTCTTGAAAATCTATGGGCAACGTCTGCAAAATCCATAAAAGACAGCCTTTCTCCTTGTTTCTTCCACAGTCCTTGTGCAAGCTCTTCTATAAGAAGTGTACTTACGACTGCAGCCTGCATTTTCGCATAAGCATTTCCGTCATAAACGCCGCCGCAGAAATAGGTAAATACGAAATATACCATCAGATGCTCTGTAAAATGCTTCTTCTCAAGCACTTCTCTTCTAAATCTTCTGCGCGCATCTGCATAAACGACTTCACCTTCCTGATATAAAGACGCTTTCAACCCCTTTACATATTCCGTCCAGCATTCCTTCAAAACTTCAAGCCTGTCAAAAATATGAAACATTTCCTTCATATATGTATATCGTTCTTCCTCCGAAATCCGATAACATGCAATTTTTCTTTCAAAACGCTCTGCCGAAACCTCCCGCATATAGCGTGTACATACATCGTCCACCTGAAATAAACTCTGATTACGAATTTTGCACTCTGCATCATGCGCAAGGGCAAGAGCCATTGAAATCCGCGTCCATATATTTATATTCCTGTTCTGCAAAATCCGAAAGATACATTCCCTTACATCTAAAAGCTTATCGTATAAAAGATAATCAAAGTTTTCATCTTCCCGTTCTTCTTTCTCATTTTCTTTCGTAAGAAATGTCACCGGCGCCTCGCCTCCAAGCGCCAGCTTTGCTGCCTCCATGCATGAAAGCGACAGAGAAATCTCCCTCACACCCGGGAATTCCTCAATATGTCTTGGATAATTTCTGCATGTCTTACAGAACATTTCCGAGCCAAGCTCCGAGCAGATATCACAAAGATTATTTTCATCCAAAAATGCACATCTGCCGTTATATTGCAGAAACGCCCCCTCTTTCCAGTCAATAGAATTGAAAAGCCGATTTCCAAAAGGTCCTTTTACCTTTTTGTATTTTTTAAGCGTACGATCGTCAATCATAATCTGCCAGCCGGCACAGCATGTGTCCTCACACCTGTCCGCCGTACATTTGAAATGATTATAATAATCCGGTACTGTATATCTCATCTATCTCCTCCTGAATCATCCGGCGCCTTCATTCTCAGGTAATAATCTGTACCATGCTTCCGCCGGTCCTGCCTTTGCTCACCATAATCTGCTTATCAATCCGGTTCTTCAGCTCCGACACATGGGAGATAATTCCCACAAGACGGTTACTGTCCGCAAGTCCTGCAAGCGCCTTCATCGCCTGCTCAAGCGCCTCTTCATCAAGAGAGCCGAATCCTTCGTCAATGAACATAGCGTCAAGCTGAATGCCGCCCGCCGCCGACTGTATCTCATCAGAAAGTCCAAGCGCCAGCGCTAAAGACGCCTGAAAGGACTCTCCTCCCGAAAGGGTATTCACACTGCGCTCGCTCCCGTTATAGTGGTCGATAACATTCAGCTCCAGTCCGCTCTGACTCCTTAGGTTCCCCGCCTCTTCCCGGCGTTTCAACTCATATTGGCCTCCTGACATGACCATAAGCCTTGTATTTGCCCTGACAATGATACGATTAAAATACGTCATTTGGATGTAGGTTTCAAGCATAATTTTATCTTTTCCACTCACATTGCCGTTGGCAGTATTGGAAAGAGCCTTGACGAGAATCCACTGCCTTTCCACGTCCTGTACCTTCACATACTGCTGTTTCATTGCTTTTTCCGCACTTTCATTGATATGAAGAGCCGTAGTTTCCTTTTCTTTCTTCCGAATCAGCTCCTGCTTCTCTTCTGTATAAAGCTGTAATGTATGATATAGCGCCCGCATATCTTCATCCGCTCCCGCCCCAAATTGCTCCTTTAATGTTTCAAGCTTTGTTCTTCCGGACGCAAGCGCCTCTTTCGCCTCCCGATAAGCCTTCTCCGCATTTTTATAAGATGTCTCCAGTATATGTTTCTGCTGCTTTTTCTCATTCAGTCTCGAGACAGCCTCCGACCTATCTGCAAATTCCAGTCCCGATATGGCTTTTTTGTATCTTTCCCGGGAAACTGCGCAGCTTGTCTGGGATAAGCTATGCTCTCTCTCTTTTGTCTGAAGCATGCCGGCACACTCCTTTTCCCGGCTCTCACACTGTTTCAGCCAAGTCTCCAGCTGCCCCTTCTGCCTGATTCCGCTTTCCGCCTCTCTCTGTCTTCTCTTTATATCCTTATCCTGTTTCCGCAGTTCTTCCATCAATCCTTCCAATGCTTCATGGATGCAGGCCGGTAACTTTTCAAATAACTCTAAAGCCCGCTCTTCCATATGCTTTTGGATGCTCTCCATCTCTCCTTTAACTGTTCCTGCATTTTTACTGAGTTCCGACGTCTTATCCATCAGCCGCCGGCTGTCCCGCTTTGCCCGCCTAAGTTCTTCCTCGGTACAGGTTTCCTCCCACAGCCGCGCCGGATTGGGATGGTGGACGGAGCCGCATACCGGACACATCTGGCCCTCCTTTAAACTCATTGCAATAAGTCCCGCCTGAGCATCCAAAAAACTTCGCTCCATCTCCTCGCATCTGAGCCGGCTTGCACTGCTTTCTGCACGGACATTTTTATATTCTGTCTGTGCCTTTGCAAATCTCTTTCCCGCATCACTATAATTATCAAGAAGCTGCTTCAAATGCTCTGCCTTACTTTTCTTATCATCCAAAGTCTGCGCTTCCTGCTCCAAGCGCACACACAGCGTCTCTAGGTTCTTCAACGGTTCCAGCTTCCGCCTGATTTCCTCTGCCTGCCGTAGGGCCTCATCTTTCTTTTCCCGTATTATTTCAAGCTCTCTTCCAAGCGCCCGAGAAGCCTTTTCAGACTCTTCTTTTTCTTTTTTCAAACGTTCTGCTTCCTCATAGATATCTAATTTCTCTTCTTCCGCTGCAATCAAAGCTGCAAGTTTTTCACGCTCAGACTCTTTAGCTTCCTCCGCTTTCAACTGCATCTTAAGCTTGTCCAGCGCCGGACTCAAGGCCTGTATCTCAGACTCTAACTTCTCCGCCTCCTTTCTTGCCCGCTGCTTAGTCTCTTCTTTTCCGATCTTTTGCTGCACAGCCGCAATCTTCTCCTCCGCCCGTGCCGTCAGCGTATCATATTCTTCTATTTTCCTCCTGCTGCTTTCCAATAACTCCTCAAGAAAACGGAGCGTTTCACCAACCGTTATATTCTCATCCCAGCCGTCCTCGCAGCGGATTCCTGATTTGTACTGTTCAATACTCCTTGACAACTCCTCGTACTGCATACGAAGGGCTCCTGATTCCGTTTTCAGACGTTCTTGAATCTGCTGATACAATTTCGTGTCAAATATCTCCCGGAAAATCTTGCTCCGCTCTTCCGTCTTTGCCAAAATAAGTTTCAGAAAATCCCCTTGGGCAATCATGGCAATCTGCGTAAATCTGTTTCTGTCCAGTCCGATCAGCTCAACGACCGCCTTTGTCACTTCCTTCGTTTTTGTTACTATTTTTCCATCGGGATATGTAAGAAGTGCATCTGCTTTTTCCATTGTCATACCCGATCCCTTTTTCGCCGGACGCAGATATTCAGGATTGCGGCGAACACTATATACATTCCCCCGGTACATAAATTCCAACTTCACGAATGTGGGAGTCTCTTCCCCCGCATATTTGCTTCGGAGCATATCCGACTGCCTGTTATTTCCACTGGCCTCCCCGTATAGAGCAAAAGTTATCCCGTCAAAGATGGTTGTTTTTCCCGCTCCTGTATCGCCGGTAATCAGATAAAGCCCTCTGTCTCCAAGCAATGTAAAATCCACTGTCATTTCCTCTGCATATGGACCAAATGCGGACATAATAAGTTTCAGCGGCTTCATCTATTCGTCCTCCCATATCTTTTCAATCAATGCACTCATAAATTCCTGCTGTTCTTTTGACATCTTCTGATTATTCTGAAGCTCATAGAGTTCCCCGAACAAGTCCATCGGAGATTTCTTTTGCACGTCCTTTACGCTCTCAACCACCTGTCTGTTCCGGGTTCTTGTGTTATCATAATCCAATTTCATAATATTCGGATAAATAACCCGAAGCTTATTGAGCGCCTCCGGGATATCCTCTTCATCTGTCAGGGTAACATGCAGATAGTCCTCCGTCTTCATGTCCACGTAAAAATCTCTCGCGGTGATTTCCTCATAATTTCCTTTTATTTCCCGTAAATCACGTTTCGGTACAAGGGGCGCTGTCTTAATGTGAATCTTTCCTTTTTCAAAAAGCTCTGCCACCGTCACAGATTTTACATGTCTGCTTTCCGAAAAAGAATATTTAAGGGGAGTCCCCGAATAGCGCACTTCTGCCCGTAAGACATGCTGCGGTCCGTGAATATGCCCCAATGCCGCATAATCAAACACATCAAAACAGGATGCATCTATATTATCCATGCCGCCCACAGACACCTCCTCGGATTCACACCTGGCTGCCCCTGTCACAAACTGATGCGCTACGATCACATTTCTCTTGGAAGTGTCTACGCCCATTCTCCTGATTACCGCTTTTACCGCATCATCATATGTATTGATTTCCTCACCTGTATCTCCTTCCAACAGGAAAGACCGCACATGCGCCGGCTTTATGAAAGGCAGCATATATACATTGATTTCTCCAAATGCATCTGTAAGCGTCACCGCCCGGGGCGATTCTCGAAACACCGGCGACACATATACGTTCCTGCTCTTCATAAGTCCGCCGCCGAAAGAAAGCCTCTCCGGCGAATCGTGATTGCCGCTGATGACAAATGTATGCAGATCCCTGTCCGCCAAACGATTTAGAAAACTATCAAAAAGCCCCACCGCCTCCGCCGTGGGAACCGGTTTGTCATAAACGTCCCCGGCAATCAGAACCGCCTCTGCCTCCTCTTCCTCGATAATCCGTATTATCTCATCTAAAATGTATTTTTGATCCTCTATCATGGAAAACTCATTCACACGTTTTCCCAAATGTAAATCTGACAAATGAATAAATTTCATCAGCACCTCCCGTCGATGTTTACCCAACATTTACTTCACCAATGTTTCTTCATTCATTATAGGTCAAATCTCTTTTCGCTGTCAAACGGAAAGTCTTACTCTATAAAAAGTGGGAAAACCGGTTTGGAAAAAGAGAACCAGTAGAATAGAACCGGCATTGTAATCAATTTAATAATCAAATATACCTGTGCCCACATAGGAATTGTGATGGCATCTTTTCCGCTGGTCCGTTCTTTCACAAGACGTGTCGAAATCCAAAGTCCCAAAATCATCCCTATAAAAAGCAGCGTTAAATCAATCGGGAGTCCCTCCAAACGAAAGCCGCCTTTCAGGCCGTAATATCCAAAGAAAATGACAAGAATGGCAATCTCACTTTGAAATGAAGCCAGCACAAGCCTGTCTTTCACGGAAAGCCTTCTTACAAACTCACACCACGGAATCAGATTTACGAAAAGCAGACTGTAAAAAGGAAGCTTCATATGCTCCCATATGCTCTCGCTGATCGGGAAAAGCCCCGCCGCCACTTTCGGTTCGCCGAAAGACTCATATGCAAAATGAAAGAGGCTGCTCAATATGAAAGCTGCCAAAGCGCCGATATAAATGTAAATATATTTTCTCTTATTCATATACTCCTCCCCAAAATATTGTCAAAAAGAATTTCTATGATACAAAAAAGAACAGAAAACTCTGTTCTTTTATTATGCCTCTATACAGTTGTCTTATTCCCTGCCGGAAAAATATGTTCCGTCATGGTATGCAGTCACATTACTTTATCGCTTTCTCTCTCCATTTGCCGCGCTCATAGCAGATATATGTAATCAACGCTCCTGCAAGCCATGAAATCAAAAGCGAAATGTATATCCATTCTCTTTTTCCTTGCGGAAACTGTGTGCTTTTAGTCAGATAAACCATACTGTATGCAATCGGCACTCTGATTATAATTGTCATAACTACGGATATCCACATCGGCGTAAGCGTATCGCCCGCACCGCGCATGACTCCTGAAAGACACTGAATAATCGCCATCGCAAGATACCCGACTGCAAGAATCTTCATCATACTCATACTTAAATTGACTAATTCTTCCGTATCCGTAAAAATAGACATAAGCTGCCGTCCAAACAAAAGAATTGACCCCGTAATCATTGCCGACACGACAAGTCCCATAAACATACCCTGCTTAGCGCCTTTTTCCACACGGTCATAAGAACCCGCGCCGATATTCTGACCTGCAAAGGTAGTCATTGCCGTTCCGAAAGAAAAATTCGGCAGCATGGCAAAGCCATCCACACGCATGACAATGACGTTTGCCGCAATAAACAGTTCTCCGAAACTGTTGGTCAAAGACTGCACCACCAGCATTGCCATAGACATAATTGCCTGCGTAAGTCCCGACGGCACTCCCAAACGTATAATATTACTAGTGTGCTTTCTCGACAATCTCATGTAAGACAACTTTACGTCAAACAGCTCCTTCATTTTCATCAGACGCAGTATACACAGAAGAGCCGAAACACCTTGGGCGATCGCAGTCGCCAATGCAACCCCGGCTACACCCATATCGAATTTTGCCACAAACAACAGATCTAAAATAATATTTAAAATACTTGCCACGATCAGGTACAGCAACGCTGAAATAGAATCCCCCAGCCCGCGGAGAATGCCGCTTAAAATATTATAATACGCCATTCCCGCAATCCCGATAAACATGATTCTAAGATACGAGGTACACCAACCCAATATACTGTCCGGCGTTTTAAGCAATTCAAGAAGGGGGCGCGCTGCAATGGTTGCCACAATCATGACAAACAGCGAGGATAAACCGGTTAATACGATACCGTTTCCGATCGTCCGCGACAAATCCTCTCTATTTTTAGCGCCAAAATACTGGGATACCATGATTCCCACACCCACACTGATTCCGATAAACAATACGATCAAAAGGTTAAAAATCGGTCCGGCGCTTCCTACTGCGGCAAGTGCGTTGTCCCCCACATATTTCCCTACCACCACACTGTCTACCGTATTATAAAGCTGCTGAGCAATATTTCCAATCAGCATAGGCAGTGTGAAAATCAAAATATTTTCCCACGGCTTCCCCACTGTCATATCAACCGGAGCAAATAATTTTTTTAAAAATTTCATTATAATCCTCCTCTTCTCATTTATTTTTACTCTTCCACTTTTCAATAGTTATATTAATTATACTGCTTGCTTTTAGATTGTTTATGGCTTTTATTTAATCTCTTCCTTCTGCTTATTATAGGCAGCAGTATATTACGAATAATATAAACTTCTTAGTTCATGGAAAAGGGACTCAGCTTCTTGGAAGCCAAGTCCTTTTTTCTATGAATCAAAATATTTTACAACTTATAAAAATAATTCGTTATTTTTACGTTCCGCACAAAATTTGCCAATCTTTGCCCTTGTTCCTTCCACCATCGCCCCGTCAATGAGACGCGCCCGTTTTGGACATACGGCAATGCACCTCATACATGAAATGCATTTTGATTCGTCTGCCCCCTTAAGATTGTCCTTGGAAATCGCCTGTACCGGACAGTTGCAGGCGCATATTCCACACTCGTTACAGTAATCGTTTGCTTTCGGTATCATGCCGACTCCGCCAAACTCTCTATATGGACGGTTTCCCGGAATGTCCGCGGCGCTCTTCCCACCACTTTCAAGCTTTGTCTTAATCGCCTTCACAAACCCACAAAGTTCTTCTCTATCCTCTTCGTCCGGTCTTCCCGCAGCAAACTCACGTACAATAGAATGTTCCGCCACCGCTGATATCCCCGCGACACTTACAAATCCTGCTTCACAAAGTATATCCTTCAGTTCTAACATTGTATCGTCAATGGCTCTGTTTCCATAAACAGCCATTAAAATCGCCTTTGCGCCGTTTCCCTTCATCTGACGAAGTTTATCCAATGCGGGACGCGGCACCCTTCCGCCGTACGCCGGAACTGCCATAATACAGATATCTTCTGCTTCAAATTGGTATTCCGACGGACATCTCTTATCTGTAATCAAATCAATCCGCACTGTCTGTCCGCTCTCTTCCATCCATGCCTCTGCTAAAATATCCGCCGCTTTCTTTGTTCCGCCTGTGGGGCTAAAGTATATTTCGTACAATTTCATATTCGTTCATCTCCATTTGCTAATCTACTCTATATTCTAACTAAATCAGACAACAATGTCTAACTATTTCTCTTGAAAAATTTGTTAATATTAGTATAATTCAAATTAGCAATTAATTTTGAAAGGGAAATCATTATGAATCCAATGAAATTATTACAATTAAAAAATATGTGGGACGGATTTGTTTTAAGACATCCTAAATTCCCAAACTTTTTAAAAGCAGTATCACAAAACGACATTCAAGAGGGAACTATAATAGAAATACAAGTTACCGCCCCTGAAGGCAAAACATTTACTTCTAATATTAAAGTACAAAAAGAAGACGTAGAATTACTGCAGTCACTTATGGATTTAAAAAAGGCGGACTAATCGTCAAGTTGCAAAAAAGTTAAAATCAGAAGCAATCCAGAAATTGCTGAATGTTTACCATAAATGACTATCACGAATAATTATCACAATATTTTCTTTGTAAGGAGTAGTTATGAAATATAACAAAATAATAAAATTAAAGAATGGTATGGAATGTTGCTTGAGAAACGCAACCGAAAATGATGGACAGCTTGTATTAGATAACTTTAACTTAACGCATGCCCAAACTGATTATTTACTTTCTTACCCCAATGAAAATAATTTTGATGTAACGCAAGAAAGCCAATTTCTAAAAGAAAAAACCGATAGTGAAAATGAAATCGAAATTATTGCTATAGTTGACGGCACAGTTATAGGAACCGCCGGAATCGAGGCAGTAGGCACGAAATATAAGGTACGGCATCGTGCTGAATTTGGCATTAGTGTTCTGAAAGAGTTTTGGGGACTTGGAATTGGACGAGCAGGCAGGGTTTATTGAATACGGCAGAAATCCGAAAGGGTTTAATTCCCGTATGACAGGGTTTCAAGAAGTTATTTATATGAGGTTGGAATTGTAAATCACAGAAACAGCCATAAATGGGGAAAACAGCGAATTCTAAGTCTCTGCTTCCCCTAAAATTATTGTCTATAAAAGATATATCTACATCTTATGACTACATTCTCTTTTCTAAATAGTGAGCTGTTATAACCCACGTTATTTGACCGACAGCAATAACTCCTACAATTGAAAAACACACAACCTTGCTGACGTACCCCATAAAAATAAGAGAAAATAACACAAGTACTAATAAAGTAGTTGATACCTTGTAAGCATAAGCCATAGAAGTATTGGTAATCGCAATATTTCTTTCATCATTTTCTAGTATCTGCATTTCTTTTGTTGGTTTGCTGAATATATCACACCCCATCAAAATCAATATAATTCCTATTAACGTTGTTCCATAAACAACCAAATCCGGACGAGGAACGGGAAGTAATTGATGTACGCCTAGACCATAAGTAAACAATCCTCCTAAAAGAATTATTATTCCAAGAAACAATTCTAATTTCTGTATTTTTCGTTTCATTTAACATCCTCCTCATAAATAAAAATTTCTTCAATACTCATACCAAAATAATGTGCAATCTTAAATGCTAATAAGATAGAGGGATTATAGCGTCCATTTTCTAAAGAGCCTATTGTTTGACGAGATACTTCCAAAGCAGAAGCTAAATCTTCTTGTTTAATACCTCTTTGTTTTCGCAATTCTTCTAAACGATTTTTCACAACATACTCCTTTCTTAAATGTATGGAAAGTTTCCTTTCCTTTTCTAAGTTTATGATACTACTACTAACGCAAAATGTCAAGCACACTTTCCATGGAATTTTGTCTTACAATAGCAAAAGGTCCTGCTATGATTTTTATCATAGAAGAACCTTTTAAATATACTTTTACAGAAGACGTTTCATATTTCTTTTAAATCCATTATTTCACCCGGATCCGTTCTCCCGCATATATCTTATTCACATCCCGGATTCCATTTCTTGCTTTCAAAATCGAAACCGTGGTTCCGAATTTCTTTGCAATGCCGGACAATGTATCGCCTTTTTGAATTGTATAATACACCTTCCCATTTCCAGTTCCTTTTATCAACTTTGGGAAATCTCTGTATGCAATATTTAAGTCCACATTTTCAGTGATTCCTGCCACTCTTCCTGTAGAACTGTACTGCCACATATCCGTATTCGGTATCTCCGGCTTCTGACTTCCGTATCTCGCTACCCATTTCGTGAATTCATTCAACGAATTTCCGATAACTGTCTGAAACCAGTTTTGATTGGCATAGACGCCGCACCAATAGCCTTCAGCCTGCACCAGTTTCCCAAAAAGCTTCGCACCGCGAACCGCATAGCTTTCCGTCCCGGCCTGTTCTAAATCAATATAAATTGGAAATCCCAGTTTATGCCCTCTTGCCTTATTCAAAACAATTTCTGCTTCCTGTCGCGTTCTTTCTTCATTATTAGCGCGAGAATAAATATAAAGTCCGAAGGGAATACCGGCTCTTTCACACCCTGCAATATTTCTGTCACACTCTCTATCCATTGTTTCAACACTGTCTGACACACGAATAATCGCACCCTGAACTCCATCTGCTTTCACTTTCGTCCAATCAATTTTCCCCTGATGATGACTCACGTCAATAACCTTTAATTTCACTATAATCTCCTGATTTTAATTTTATTATTAATAATATTCGTCCATCTTATGAAGGTTACTGATATTTATTAACCCGTCACTCACACACTTTACATGTCCATTCTTCCACCGTCAACTTAAGTACCGCCACATGATTTACCATGCCGTCTTTAAATGTCCAGTCATTTTTCTCGGTATAATGTCTCATCAAAAGCTGCAGCCCCCGTATCTTCTCGTCGTAATCTGCTACCAATGACACATTTCCTTTACCCATAATGCTTTGGTACTTGTAACCAAAAGTACATGCCGTCTCGCCTCCGGCAGTTAATTGATGCCCACAGTCCATCTCAAAACTTACATTTGACTGCTCCCGGATTAAATTAATTTTGTTTCCTTCCGGCGCACTGTGAAAATAAAAAAACAATTTCCCATCTTCCTCTGCCATTCCAAAACTCAGCGGAACAATATATACACCGTCTTCATCCTTCAAGCCAAGCCTCAGGCAGTCGCATCTTTCTGCTATTTCTTTCATTCTTTTAAAATCTACAACTTCTCTGTCTTTTCTTCTCATCGCAAAGCCCCCGAATTTAATCATTACCATTATGTTAAGTATGCACAAAACCCGCTCATGTCTTTACACAAGCGGGATTTTTGTTCATATTTTATTATCTGCTTTTCCGCAGAGTCGGCACTGCGCCTAATGCTGTAAATACATATAACATTGCAAGCTGTGTCCAGTATGTCG
>CANAZK010000019.1 GCA_947366105.1 uncultured Lachnospiraceae bacterium
TGATTATGTCAAAACTTTTCCTTGTAAGTGTTACAAAAAAGCTTGACCATCTCAGACATTTTTCATGAAGTTTTGCTAATGGCAGTCTGCCGTCTAATACATATACTTTTCTGTTGCTGCTTATTTGATTAATCCTTTCCCAAAATAATTCACGCACTTTTTTTTGGTGGGCTAAAAAGTTTATTTCGTTATATTCTACATTATTTTCGTGGTTTTTATATCCTATTTCAGCAGTATCAAATTCACGGTAAGCCTTAATTCGATTAAGTGCAGTTTCCGGCTCAATATCAACAAAAAAATATAAATCAGGCCAAGGTAAATCTGCCAAAAGATTTTGAATTCTTGATAAAGGAATACCATTTAATGGCCCATATGAAAAATAAGAAAGCAGATATCGATCCAATATCATGTGATTATTTTTTTGCGCCTTAAAATCAGCAATATTTTTATTGCAATACAGCATTATTTCAAAATAGTATAACAATTCTCTGATTTCTGAAGAGCAGTGCATAGTACCTGCTTTTAGTTTATTAAACTCATCATCACAATAACCTAAATTTCCGATAGAATGTTTTGAAACAGGAAAATTGTATTCCTTAAGTGTCTTAAATACTTGTTCGCAGAGGGATGATTTACCCGCGCCATCTAAACCGTCAAATGCAAAAAACATAATTATTCCTCCTCATAGTCGCATGCTTTTATAATAGAAGCAGAGTATCTCTTGTGATTTTCTATAAGATATAGTAAAATTATACCACATGTCAGTACAGAATCAACAAATTCGGAGAAAGGTAATAAGATGAAGAAGTTTTACTATATGGTACGAATGGTATTTATGGAAAAAATGGCATATATGAAAGCTCTTTTATTTGACGCAGCGGCGGCATTGGCTTCTATTTTTGTCTATTATTGTTTGTGGAGGGTTGTTTTTAAAGACCGAAATGAGATGCAGGGTTTCACGATGGTGGAGATTACGACTTACATTATCCTGTCAAGGACGTTGGCGATGCAGTTTTCAGAAGGAATAAACCGAGAATTTGCATTGTGGATATATGAGGGTTCCATCGGTACAGAGATGCTTAGACCGGTCAGGTTGTTCACGAATCTGTTTTCCAGAAGAGTTGGAGAGTTTTTGTTCTATATTACATTTAAAGCCGTTCCGATTATGTTACTGGCTTTCTTGCTGCTGGGGGGCGCGGGACCTGCAGGAGGAATCAATTTATTATTATTTCTTCTCAGTGTGTTAATTTCTATCGGAATTATGTTTTATGTTGAAATGCTGGTGGGAATGGGTTCTTTCTATACCTTAACTCATTATGCGCTGGGCTATACAAAGACGGCAGTATTAGATTTACTGTCCGGCAGCGTTGTTCCGATATTTCTGTTTCCGGGTTTTATTCAAGAGATTCTGACGTTTCTGCCTTTTGCCGGAATGGTGTCTGTCCCAATTAATATTTTTCTTGGAAAATATACATTGAGAGAGAGCCTGATGTATATAGGAATTCAGTGTTTTTGGGTTATAATAATGTATTTTTTGGCACATGGGTGCTTTCATAAGGTAATTAAAAAAGTAGTCGTACAAGGAGGATAAGACTGTGAGTCGCATACGCCATTATATAGATTTGGAAAAGGCATATTTATATTTAGGTGTCTACACTTTGAAAGAATATCCGTTAGATTCCATAATTTGGATAATATCAATTATACTGCGGGAGATAACCGGATTTATAGGGGTACTCTTAATCGCGCGGTCATTAGACGGCATTAATGGATGGGATTTCTATGCAATCTGTGTTCTGTTTTCCATGGCAATGCTTACGGAGTCTTTGGGACAATCTTTTGTCGATTCGGTATGGAGTATTGGAAGCCATGTGAGAAAAGGAAAATTCGATACATATCTGACCCGGCCGGCGCCTGTATTGATGCAGCTTTTGGGCTCAAGATGTAATTTTCAGGCTATGTCTACCTTTACAATGGCTTTGGTTATTCTAATCTATGGGTGGGAACATATCGGAATTCCGCTCACAATAGGCAACATTCTGTTTGTCTTAGAATTTATTATATGCGGTACAATTTTAAATACATCAATTTACCTTGCATTTAACAGTTTGAACTTTTGGCTTGTGAATAGCGGTAATGTGGCTGAACTGGCGCTGACGTTTCGTCAGTTCTCTAAATATCCGCTGAGCATTTTTCCGAAATTGATTATCGGGGTTATGACATATATGATTCCTTTTGGGTTTGTAGGATTTTACCCGGCAAGCTATCTGATGGGGAAAACAGACTGGAATGTGCCGGTATTGCTGCCGATAGTAATGTTAATCGTGGCTTCGGCGGCAGGATTGATTTGGAGAACCGGAATGAAAGGATATAACAGTACAGGAACATAGGGGGGATAAACATGGCGTTGATTGAAGTGGAAAACTTAGTGAAAGAATATAAACGGAAAATTTCGGGAGAAGGAATAAAGGATGCTCTCTATCATATACTACACCCGGTTTATGAGACGTTCAGAGCGGTGGACGACATAAGCTTTTCTATAGAAAAAGGGGAAAGTGTCGGCTACATCGGACCTAACGGCAGCGGGAAATCAACAACGATTAAAATGCTTACCGGAATTTTAACGCCTACTGCCGGCAGTATACATATTAACGGGAGAATACCGACAAAAGAAAGAATTAAAAATAACAGAGAGATTGGTGTAGTTACCGGAAACCGTTCTACTCTTTACTGGGACGTGCCTATAATCGAATCATTTCGTCTTTTTCAAAAGCTGTATGAGGTTCCAGATAATATATTCCGAAAGAATTTGGAAGAATTTACAGAAATTATGGGATTGGAGTCATTGCTGCATGTACCGGAGCGGCAGCTTTCTCTAGGACAGAGAATGCGGTGTAATATTGCGGCGGCTTTTTTGCATAATCCGAAAACAGTTTATTTAGACGAGCCAACCATAGGCTTGGATTCGGAGTCTAAAAGGAGAATTCGGACTTTCATTAAAAAGATGAATGACGAAAGAGATACTACATTTATAATTACTTCTCACGATTTTCAGGATATCGAGATGCTGTGCAGGCGTATTATATTAATTAATCATGGAAAAGTAGTTTTGGACAATGATATTGAAAAGGTAAGAAAAGATTTTGATCAAAAGAAAAAGGTTCGTTTTGAGGTAGAAAATAATTATGCAATGAAGTCGGGAGAACATTGCCTGCCGGGAGTATCGTTTCAATACATTGATTCGTATTTGATTGAGGCGGAATATAATACGGAAGAGGTTGATGCGATGACAGTTGTTGGATTTGTGTCAAAATATTGCCCAATAAAAGATATTACGATTACCGGAAGAGATATCGAAACGATTGTGCAGGACATTTTGTATAAAAGGCTGTAGAAAGGCGTTTCGTATATTGGCTGACATTAACCCATATCGCAGAACTGCGCCGCTGTTTTAGCGGCGCAGTTTCGTGGATGTATTCTATCTCTAAATTACTTCTATTCCCAGCATAATACCGCCTCGTTCAGCATAGTAGCTGCACAGGCCTCCCGCCGGATATACCAAAACCTCTGCCTGCGGGTATTTTTCCAACACAGCATTGCGAAGCATTTGGGCAAGCTTTGGATTCTCCACATGATTAATCCGTACTTTTCCTTTTGTAAAACCGGCTTGTGTAATCTCTTCTATGAATTTAGCGATGACTTTTTTATCTCCCCGGCATTTGGCTGAAGGCTCAAGCGTGCCTTCTGAACTGGCGGTTCCGAGAACGCTGATTCCAAGCGCTCCGGCGGCGGCAGCCACAACCTTGCTTACCCTTCCGTTTTGTGCAAGATTATGCAGGGATTTCAAAGCGAAAAATAATCTTGTTTTTTTCTGATACTCTTCTGCAAATGTACAGACATCCTCGAATGATTTTCCGTCTCTGTCAAGCTCGATCAGTTTCTCGATTAGAAGCATTATTTCCGGTCCTGCGCTTAGTGTATCAAAAACATGGATTTTCGCATCGGGGTGGGACTGTAGGTACATTTCTTTTGCTACCAGCGCTGAATTGTATGTGCCTGACAGGGTGCTCGTTATAGTTACCACGTAAATCGTATCCGCCCCTTCAAATACCTTGAGCCAGCTGTCGACACTTGGGCAGGAAGTAGAAGATTTTCCTTTATATGCTGCAAGTGCATCCAGCATTTGAGTAATCTGTAAATTTTCATCATCCACATAATCGGTCGTATCAGTGGAAATTGTAAGAGGCGCTGCTTTGAAATCCACGCCCTCTATCTGAAGCATGTCTCCGCAGGAATCGGCAATAAACCTTGTCATTATCTTTTCTCCTTTGTGTATGGTTTTCATTACTACTTGTTATTGTATTTCATATTTATGCATGTTACAATTTACAAAATCAGTCTTTTTGTAAGGAAATGCAGAAAATCAACGAGAGGGGGATCCAAATGAAATCCAAAAAGATTTTTATGAAAAGTAATTATAAAGCGAACAAGAAAACGATGCGCTCCCGTTTTACCCGGATGTGCATCGGTGAAGCAATAGTAGAATTACTGCAGACAATGGAATTAGAAGAACTGCGGGTCTCTGCCATCGCAAAAAGAGCGGGCATATCCCGTATGACATTCTATTATTACTATGATTCCGCTTTGGCTGCCTTGAAAGATTATATGAAAGAAGTTATTTCCTCCTATCTGAGTGCGCGCAAAAAGACTCCAGGTCTTGGCAGTTTTCAGGAGTATTCTCACCTGGTATTTTCTCTTAAATATTTTGACGGGTATGAACGTTTCTTTACGACTATGACAAAAAGAGGACTGCATTCTATCTTGATGAACGGTATAAATGAGTTTATGCTTTCTTATCTTCCGGTTCATTCTCAGACCTCCCTCTATGACGTCTATTATTATGCCGGCGGCTTGCTGAATGTTTTTCTTAAGTGGCAGGAAAGCGGAAAAAAAGAGAGCGCGGAAGAGGTAGCAGAAATCATATGCCGGCAGATTGAAATGAAATAAATAAAAAGGCATATATAAGCATATTTGGGTAAATAGCTGTCATATACTGTCCTGAAAACATGTTGGAGTTATACTATGAGGAAATGTCCGGGGACAATTTATATCAGGCGAAAGCAGCTTGTGGCAGCGTTTCTTTTATCAATAGGCATTTTGGGGGCGGTATGCGGACGCTTTTATAAGGAGATTCAGGCCGTGAGCTCAGTGAATACTGATATGGGTGAAAATGAGCAGAAGGATTACATAAAATGGGTGGAATTTGATGTAACAAAGGAAGCGCTTCAACAAGCTTATGAGTATGATGTAGATACACATGGCACGGCGCATGAACTGGACTGGGTGGAGCTGCTTGCATATCTTGGCGCCAAGTACGGAGGAAATTTTGACAGCTATAAGGCGGGGGACATGTCCGAAGTAGCGGAAATATTGAAAAGCGGCGATAAGACGATGGCACAGGTTACAAAGGACATGAAATATTACAATTACTATAAAGAGGCATACGGCGCGGTGCTTGGCGGCATGGTGGGAGAGTACAAAATAAAAGAAAACGGCAAGTGGACGAAAAAGTACGGGTTAAAAGCATTTCATCCTATTGCCAAAACATTTCCGTATTCAGATTATGATGATTTTGGCGTATCGAGGAGCTTTGGGTATAGACGGAATCACTTGGGACATGATATGATGGGACAGGTAGGAACTCCGGTCATTGCAGTGGAATCCGGTTATGTAAAGGAGTTGGGCTGGAACAAATATGGGGGCTGGAGAATCGGAATCAACAGCTTTGACGGGAAACGGTATTATTATTATGCCCACTTGCGGCAAAATTTTCCGTATGCAAAGTGGATTAAAGAGGGAAGCGTTATTCAGGCCGGAGACGTGATCGGATATATGGGACGGACGGGGTACAGTAATACTGAAAATGTCAATAATATTGAACAATATCATCTGCACTTTGGACTGCAGTTGATTTTTGACGAATCACAGAGAGAGGGCAATAACGAAATTTGGATTGACGTTTATCCGCTTGTCAGGTTTTTATACCAAAATCAGTCTGAGGTAGTGAGAGAAGACGCTACGAAGGAGTGGAAAAGGACGCTGCAGATGAAGGAGTCTGCAGTGGAGAATTATAAAAAAAGAACAAAGGAGTAAAAATATGGGATTTTCATTAGATGTGGGCGTGCCGGCGCTTACGGTGTTTTTTCAGGGGCTGGTTAGTTTCTTTTCCCCTTGTGTATTGCCGTTAATACCCCTTTATATAGGGTATCTGTCCGGCGGAACAGGGGTGAAAGGCGAAGACGGAAAGACTCATTATAGACGAAGCAAGGTCATGATTCATACGATATGTTTTGTATTGGGAGTCAGTTTTGCATTCTTTCTTTTGGGGCTGGGAGTATCGGCGGCGGCAGGTTTCTTCAATAAGAACCAAATGCTGTTTGCAAGGACAGGGGGAATTCTAGTCATAGCGTTTGGTCTGTACCAGCTGGGACTTTTTGGACAGAGTACGTTTCTAGGCAGGGAGAGAAGGCTTCCGTTTAAGATAGATGTTGTTGCGATGTCGCCTATTACGGCTCTTGTTATGGGCTTTACATTTAGCTTTGCATGGACGCCGTGCGTAGGTCCTGCGCTTACAAGCGTACTTCTGATGGCAGCTTCCGCGTCAGCGAAGATGACGGGCTTTTTATTGATCGGTATATATACTTTGGGATTCGTCCTGCCGTTTTTGGCAGTAGGGCTGTTTACGACAACGGTGCTGGAATTTTTCAAAAATCATATGAAGGTTGTGCAGTATACGGTGAAAATAGGAGGAGTCCTGATGATTATAATGGGTCTTCTGATGTTTACCGGGAAAATGAATGCATTTACCGGGTATTTATCAGGAATATCCACGGAAAGTAAGGGAATAGAGAAAACTGCGGACAAAACGGATGGTAGGGAAAATAATACAGAAGATACTGCCGGCAAAAGCCAGGATGAGGCGAAGACGCCGCCGGCAATTGACTTCACCTTGAAAGACCAGTATGGCAATACCCATACGCTTTCAGACTATAAAGGAAAGACGGTGTTCTTAAACTTTTGGGCCACATGGTGTCCGCCGTGTAAGGCGGAGTTGCCGGATATTCAGAATTTATATGAGAATGCAGAGACAGAAGGAGATGAGGCTCTGATTGTGCTCGGCGTTGCTTCCCCTGATTCAGGGAATGAAGTTTCGGAAGAAGAGATTGCAGAATTCCTTGAGAAGAACGGCTATACCTATCCAGTACTCATGGATACTGCCGGCGAAGTGTTTGGCGCATACGGGGTGCAATCACTGCCAACTACATTTATGATAGACAAAGAGGGAAACGTATTCGGATATGTGAGCGGGCAGTTAAGCGCGGATATGATGCAGAGCATTGTCAAGCAGACAATGGAAGGTAAAAGGGAATAAAAGGGTTAATGAACATGAAAGGAACTTGTTGTCAAGCTGAGCTCCCATAAGTATGTGTATAGAGAAAAACCCATTTTTAGTATAGAGCATAGCGTGCAAATCATTAATACAGCTGTTCCGAATAAGATATTTGAGTGTTCTTTTCCTTGAAGTTCTAAAATATATTGAAAGACAGCTAAAAAGATAGAAAGTAAATTACTGCAGAACCATAGAATAAAAAATATATTCGATATGATGATAGGGACAAAGTCCAGTATGGGTGTGTTGTCTTTCCAAAAGGATATATCTAGAAAAACTGAAATACCAGTAAAAGCAAATATGCTTAAATACAGAATAATAGATATTTTTTTAATCATAATGAATATTCTCCTTATTTTAAGTAAGTTTTTCTAAAAAGTATCGCCAATCATTTTGATGATTGAGCGATACTTTTGGTTTCTTTATAATGGAAAGGTTACTCCTGTGAAATTGCCTTTAATGCTTTCTTAAACTGGAACGTAAATAATACGGCGGTAAAGGTTACCGCAATTACATCAGCGATTGGTTCGGCCATGTAAACGGCGTTTACCTGATTGTTTTTCATTATTTGCGGCATAATATATATAAGAGGGAGGAGAAGCACAAATTTTCTCATCACCGCTACTATAATGGAAGCCACCGCTTTGCCAAGTGAAGTAAATGTCAGCTGGCATGCCATTTGAATTCCGAATATTAAGAGAACCGCAAAATAAATGCGCAGTGCAGTACCGGTAAATGCAAGGAGTTCAGGATCGGATGTAAACATGCCGGCAAATATCTGCGGGAACATCATTACACAGAACCACAGAAAGGCTGCATAACATAGGTCTGCTTTTAAGAGAAGCTTAAAGGCGGCCTTTACGCGGCTCACATTTCTTGCTCCGTAGTTGTAACTGATAATCGGCTGAGCGCCCTGTCCAAGTCCCTGAAGAGGAAGCATTGCAAACTGCATGACGCTTGTAAGAATAGTCATAGCGCCTACCGCAATATCTCCGCCATATTTTAGGAGTGATGAATTAAAACATACGGAGATGATGCTTTCGCTTGACTGCATAATAAAAGTTGCAAGCCCCAATGCAAGCGTCGGGAGGAAAACAGCAGGATTTAATCTCATATACCGTTTTTGAATCCGAAGGGTCGTCTTTTTACCAAAAAGGAAAGACAGCACCCACGTGCAGGAACATGCCTGGGAGATTACGGTTGCAAGTGCGGCTCCGCGTACGCCCATACCAAATCCGAAGATGAAAACCGGATCCAGCAGAATATTGATAACTGCTCCGATAAGTACGGACAGCATACCGATTTTGGCGAAGCCTTGGGCGGTAATGAATGCGTTCATGCCTAATGTCAGCTGGACAAAAATCGTACCGGCGGCGTAAATCTGCATATAGCTTACCGCATATTCAATCGTGTTTTCACTGGCGCCGAATGCCATGAGAAACGAACGGTTGCCTAATAAAAGGACTGCCGTTAATATGAGAGATACAATTATCTGCATGGAAAAGCAGTTGCCAAGTATATTCTCAGCAGAAGCCTTGTCGTTTTTTCCCATGGAGATAGAAGCTCTTGGCGCTCCGCCGGTGCTGACAAGCGTTGCAAACGCAGAGACAATCATAATAATCGGCATGCATACGCCCACTCCGGTTAAAGCAAGGGCGCCTACTTTGGGAATATGTCCGATGTAAATTCGGTCTACAATGTTGTAAAGCATGTTAATCAACTGAGCGGCTACGGTAGGGAGCGCCAGTTTCAGCAGTAGTTTTCCAACCGGTTCCGTGCCTAAGAAATCTTTTTCATTATTCATAATCTGTTATTTCCTTTCTATAATATTTGATATATTTTGAACCATGCGCGTACTTAAGTTTCCAAACTGATCCATTTCTTCTTGGGTAAATCCGTCGAAAAGCAGTTCTTTGAAACGGATTTTGGACTGCTCAATCTCCATTACAATTGGAAGCGCTTCATCTTTTAACGAAAGATGAATTTTCCGGCGATCTGAGGTGTCCTGAATCCGGGCAAGGAATGATTTTTGAATCAGGGACTCTACTCCCTGAGATACATTTCCTTTGGGCAGCATTCGCAGCGAGGCGATATCTCCTGCGGTATCTTTTCCCGGATTATTATGAAGAAAGCTGATAATGGTTACTTCAATATGGTTAAGCTTATATTTTTTTCTTATCTCGTCTAATGATAAATCATATAATTTGATTAATTGACGCATACTGAGAAGAATGTTGGAGGCAGAAGCCATATGATATCCCTTCTTTCCTGAGTGCAAATAGTTCTATTTAAAACTGTTTAATATAAAACTATTATAGACTTAACGTATGGATATGTCAATGAAAAAAATCTGCTATATAAAATGTCATTAGAATATGGTATATTGGGAATTAGAGGAAAAGGAGGTGGTATTTATGCCGGCAATATATGCACATAATCAGTTTGGAAACAGAGTATTACAGCAGGTAGATTTGAACAAGCGTAAAATGATTTTAAAAAATCTGCGGCAGTTTAGAATCGGTCTTCAGGGACCGGATTATTTGTTTTTTTACAAACCGTTATCTAATAATGCGGTCAACCGGATCGGCTACCGTATCCACGAAAGACCTGTCAGGGAGTTTATGGAGCATGCAAAGAAAGTAATTAAGGCAAAGGGAACGGATTCACCGGAATATGGATATATGCTGGGGTTTATCTGTCATTTTGCACTGGACAGTGAGTGTCACTCTTTTGTGGCGGACGAAATTGCGAGAACCGGAGTGCAGCATATTGAGATAGAAAGTGAATTTGAGAAATTTCTGATGCGCAAAGACGGGGAAGATCCCTTTGCCTATCCGGTTGGAAAAACATTTCCGACAGATAGGAATACAGCAGAGTGCATTGCGAATTTGTACGAAGAGGTAAGTGTGGATAATGTGTTGAAAGCGCTCAAATCTATGAGATGGTACAAGAATATTTTGGTAGCTCCGGGCCGGGTTAAGCATACGGCTATTGACTGTGTGATGAGATTAAGCGGACAATATGATACTATTAAGGGTCATTTACTGAGACGAAAGGACAATCCAAAGTGCAGGAAGAGTAATGAGGGATTGTATACAAGGTTTTTGAATGCGGTAAATGTGGCGGAAGAACTGATAAAGGCTTTCGACGCTTATTTGGACGGAGAAGAGCTGAGCGAAAGATTTAACCGCAACTTTGAGTAAGGGCAGGGGGGATATAAATGAATGACAAGAAAATGACAAGGCTTGAGAAATACTGGGTTCTCTACGATGTAGGGAATTCCGCGTTTATTCTGCTTGTTTCCACAATTATTCCGATTTACTTCAATGCCCTTGCAGAAGGCGCGGGACTTTCAGAAGTAGATTATTTGGCATACTGGGGATACGCAGCTTCCATATCCACTCTGATAGTTGCCGTCATAGGACCGGTATTCGGCACACTGGCAGATACAAAGGGCTATAAAAAACCGATATTTACAGTCAGTATGATGGTCGGGGTGATTGGCTGCGCTGCGCTGTCCGTACCGGTTTCATGGGTAGCGTTTCTGACGGTATTTGTAATTGCCAAGGTCGGTTATTCTTCAAGTCTGATTTTCTATGATGCAATGCTTTCGGATGTTACAACACCGGAAAGGATGGACGCTGTTTCTTCACACGGCTATGCATGGGGATATATTGGAAGCTGCGTTCCTTTTGTAATCAGTCTTGTATTTGTATTGTTTAACGAATCAATTGGAATCAGTATGACAACAGCAATGATAATTGCGTTCTGCCTGAATGCGTCATGGTGGCTGTTGGTGACAATTCCCCTTCTTAAAAATTATGAACAGACATATTATGTGGACAGAGAACCCCATGTCATAAAATCAAGTTTCGTAAGACTTGCACAGACATTTAAAGAAATTAAGGAGCAAAAGAAAATTTTCTTGTTTCTGCTTGCATTTTTCTTCTATATTGACGGAGTGTATACTATTATTGAGATGGCGACGGCTTATGGGAGCGCTTTGGGACTTGATACAGCCGGGCTTCTTATGGCGCTTTTGGTAACGCAGATTGTAGCGTTTCCGTTTGCGCTTATTTTTGGAAAGGCAGCGAAAAAATACGAGACGGGAAAATTAATCAAAATTTGTATTGCAGCCTACACATGTATAGCTTTATTTGCAATTCAGTTGGACAAGCAGTGGGAGTTTTGGCTTTTGGCAGTGTGCGTCGGCATGTTTCAGGGAGCCGTTCAGGCGCTGTCGCGTTCCTATTTTGCTAAGATTATTCCGCCTGAAAAAGCGGGAGAGTTTTTCGGAATATTTGATATATGCGGCAAGGGCGCTTCTTTTATGGGAACGGCGCTTATGGGATTATTTGCACAAATTACCGGTAGTCCCAACGGTGGGGTTGCAATTCTTGCGGTTATGTTTGTGATTGGTTTTGTACTATTTTCAAAGGCGAATAAGGCGGTGCGGTAAATGTATACGGACGGAGGCTTTTAAGACTCCGTCCGTAATTTATAGGTTATATTTTTTGCAGTTCCGTCACAATCTCAGGGAAATCCATACTGTGTGATGCTTTTACAAGGATGGTATCATCTTTCTTTATAATATCAGATATCTGTGATAAGAGGAGTTCCTTTGTTTCAAAGTACTGAATCCGGCTGTCCGAGCTTACGGATTCAGCGCCATTGAACATCTCTTTCGAGAGCGTACCGACAAAGCATATAAGGTCGATGCCTTTTTCGGCGGCATATACGCCAATTTCATAGTGAAGCGCTTTTTCGTTTTCTCCCAGTTCGCCCATGTCGCCAAGGATGGCGACAGTGCGTCCCAAACCGTTGGACAAGACGTCAATGGATGCCCTCATGGACATGGGATTTGCATTATAACAATCGTCAATAATAGTGAATTTGTCTGTTTCAATCAGATTATTTCTGCCGGAAACAGGAACAAGGCTTTCAATACCTGCTTTGATTTCAGCGGGAGTAAGCCCGAAAGCACAGCCAACCGCGGCTCCCGCAAGGGCATTGTAGATCATATGTGCGCCCGGCAGGTGAATCGTTGCGGTCAAGGTTCCGCTAGGAAGATGAAGCGTACAGGAAGTTCCCTTCAGTCCCAGCGATATTACGTCAGAAGCATAGTAATCCCGGTCAGAGGACAGACCAAAGAAAACAGGCGTGCTTTTCTTTACTTTTTCTACAGTAATTAATTTATCATCGTCTCCGTTTAAAATGATTGCGGCATCCTCTTCCATAAAGTCAAACATTTCTGTTTTTGCTTTGAGAACGCCGTCACGGTCAATCAGATTCTCCAAATGGCAGATTCCGATATTTGTGATGACGCAGATATCAGGCCGGACAATTTTTGCCAGCCGCCGCATTTCCCCAAAGGAATCGATTCCCATTTCCAATACGGCGATTTCATGCTCTTCCCGGATGTTGAATATTGTAAGAGGAAGCCCGATTTCGTTGTTAAAATTCCCCGCTGTTTTTAAAACATTATATTTCTGTTCCAGCACAGAGGCAATCATTTCTTTTGTGCTTGTTTTTCCTACGCTTCCCGTAATGCCTACAACCTTGATATCTAGGGAAGCCAAATAGTATTCCGCAATATCTTTTAATGCCTGCTCGCAGGAATCTACTAAAATATACGGATAGGAAACGCTGCCGAGATTTTTCTGGGACAGTGTGCAAAGAGCTCCGTTTTCCATCACCTGCGGTATAAAGTTATGACCGTCGACGCGGGCGCCTGCAATAGGAACAAATAAATAATCTTTTTCGATTTTACGGCTGTCGATGGCAACGCCGCTCACTTCAAGCGTCTTTTTGGCGGCGTCCCCTGAATAGATTCCGCCGCATGCTGAAGCAATCTGCTCTAAAGACATATTTTTCATGGAACGGTCTCCCTTCTACTGCTTGTATCGTTTTAAAGATTTTGTGATGATCAGTTCGCACAAATTGCCGTATTCAATACCTGCGGCGGCAGCTTCTTTCGGAAGCAGGCTTGCGGAGGTCATGCCCGGAAGGCTGTTTACCTCTAAACAGTAGATGGAACCGTCTTCTGTCAGAAGGAAATCAGCGCGGGAGTATACATCTAATTTCAGTGCGGCAAATGCTTTTACAGCAGTTTCCTGCATACGTCTTGCAGTCTCGTCATCAATGTGTGCAGGACAGACTTCTTCAGTAAAATCAGCTTGATATTTGTTAGCGTAATCGAAAAATCCGGTCTTAGGAATAATTTCAATGACCGGAAGCGCTTCCCCGTCAATAATGCCGACAGCAAATTCCCTGCCTTTGATATATGGTTCAATAATAATCTCGTCTTCGTATTTGAAAGATTCCTCTACGGCAGATTTGTATTCTTCGTCGGTATTAGGTATATATACACCGATACTGGACCCTCCGGAGCAAGGTTTAACTACTACCGGCAGAGATAATCCCAAATCATTTAGAGGCGTGTCTTTGTCAGCCTTTTTTAGCCATGTGCCGCCCGGCGTCGGAACGCCTGACATTTTAAAGATCTGTTTTGTAACGCCTTTATCCATTGCCAAAGCGCTTCCAAGGGAATTAGGGCCGGTATATTTGATGCCGAGGATATCAAAGGCTGCCTGAAGCTTTCCGTTTTCCCCGATATCTCCATGAAGAGCCATGAATACGATATCCGCTATGCGGCAAAGCTGTATCACATTTGGACCGAGAAGACAGGAGGACTGATCCGCTCTTGAAGCTTTGACGGCTTCTAAATCAGGTTCTGTTGTCTTAATGCCTTCAGCAATTTCAAGTCCGCTTCCCGGAAGAGTGAAGACCTCTTCCAATTTATCAGGGTCATATTCCAGTCCCATATAAGTGTCCAACAGAAATGCATCGTGTCCTTTTTCTTTTAGGGTGCGGCAGATACCGGCGCCGGATGCAAGTGATACGTCACGCTCGGTGCTTAGTCCGCCGGCAAGTACAATAATTTTCATACTTAATCTCCTTTAACGTTTTTTTAAACTCATTTGGTTTAATAGATTCTGTTTCACATCGTAAAGCTTTTGTGATAAATTCACATAAACCTTATGCGGATAAAAGAGACGTTTTGTCTCATCCCAAAGCGTATCTTTTTCTTTTCTGCAGTACTCGGCAATCTCCATAACAGAAGGGGATTGATATACGCACTCCCCATTGATGAAGATTGGAACAAGAAGTTCACGTACTTCATAGGAGCCGCCTTCAAGCAGTGTTTTCTTCCATGTATCAACTGGGTCGAATAACAGTAGATCTTCCTGAGGGTTGATAATTTCATCGGCAAAGCTGATTACGTCGGCTTTGATTTTACCGGTTTCCTTTTCGTAGATTCTGAAAATTGTTTTATTTCCCGGATTTGTAATCTTTTCCGTATTCTCTGAAAGCTTGATTTTAGGAATGAATTCCCCTTCCTCGTCTGCAATGGCGGCTAATTTATACACGCCTCCGAATGAAGGACAGTCCTTGGAAGTAATCAGGTGTGTGCCGACGCCCCAGGAAGTAATGGTTGCTCCTTGTATTTTAAGGTCATGAATCAAGTATTCATCCAAGTCGTTGGACGCAGAAATAAATGCGTCTTCAAATCCGGCGGCGTCTAACATTTTACGTGCTTTCTTTGAGAGATATGCAAGGTCGCCGCTGTCCAAACGGATTCCGTAACTCTTAAGCTCAATACCGGAAGCCCTCATTTCCGTAAATACTTTGATGGCATTTGGGATTCCCGATTTCAACGTGTCGTATGTGTCTACCAAAAGACAGCAGGAATTAGGATAAAGCTCCGCATATTTCTTAAAAGCAGTATATTCATCCGGGAAACTCATAATCCAGCTATGGGCGTGGGTTCCGCTGATTGGAACGTCAAAGGCCTCTCCCGCGAGAACATTTGACGTTGCAGCACAGCCGCCGATCATGGCGGCTCTTGCGCCGTAAAGTCCTGCATCCGGTCCCTGCGCGCGCCGGAGTCCGAACTCAAGCACTTTGTCGCCGCCTGCCGCAAATACAACCCTGGCGGTTTTAGTAGCAATGAGCGACTGATGATTTACGATGTTAAGGATAGCCGTCTCCACAAGCTGCGCTTCCATAATCGGGGCGATTACCTTAATCATAGGTTCCTTTGGAAATACAACCGTGCCTTCTGGTATGGCATAAATGCTTCCGCTGAAATGAAAACCGCTGATATACTGGAGAAAGTCCTCGCTGAACATTCCAAGGCTTCTCAGATAATCTACATCTTCATAAGAAAAATGCAGATTCTTGATATAATCAATTACCTGGTCAAGACCGGCAGCGATGGAGTAACCATTGTTACATGGGTTGGCTCTGAAAAACATGTCGAATACGACCATATCTTTCTCGTCATTTTTAAAGTAACCCTGCATCATGGTAAGCTCATAAAAATCTGTTAGTAAAGTTAAGTTTCTGTTTTTCATTTTCCAAACTCCTTTTCCTGCTGTGCCTAAAGCATAGCGGCATTCTTGTTAATAGTTTCCTGAATAATATTCTGGCAATAGGCGCCGAAATGCTTTTGGGTTTCTTTGTCTAACTCGTTGTAATAAACGGGGCTTCCGTATTCAATGATAACATGGGTTTTTTTGATTTTCGGGAAATGATTCTCAAAAATCTCCGCGGTATTATTCATGGATATAGGAACAACTGCGCATCCGGTTTTTGTGGCGATTTTAAATGAACCGTCTCTAAACGGCAGCATGCTGAGTTCTTCTCCTTTGTTCCGCGTACCCTCAGGAAATATACAGATTGAAATTCCTTTTTTCACACAATCAATGGCGGTGAGGATTGTCTTAAGTCCTTCCTTTGGATTCTCTCTGTCTAAGAAAAGACAGTAAAGATTGCGCATCCAGTTATTTAAAAGCGGAAACTGATCCATTTCCTTTTTTGCAATATACCCGGTAAGCCGTCTGCAGCGGGAATACGTCAAAAGGATATCAAAAAAGCTGCGGTGATTTCCGATGAAAAGGACAGCTTCGTCGGGAACGTTTTCTTCGCCGATGACAGTAACCTTCACGCCCGTAATTTTTAGTATCAGTTTAAAGGCTCCCTGAACGATTCGGAGGGAACTGTAATCTTTTTTCTCGCGGTTGAATTTCCCTATGATCCATTCGGCAATAAGAACAGGAATGAACAAAATAAGGAATGAGACTACAGTGATGACCACTAATATAAAACGTATCATATCTGCTCCCTTCTAATATCTTCCATATAAACGTGAAATCTGCAGGAGAGTTTCGGCAAGCTTATCTGTCAAACTATCTTTTTCGTAACGCCACGACCAGTTGCCCGCGGCGGTTCCCGGTGTATTCATGCGTCCCTCTGTTCCGATTCCAAGCAGATCCTGAAGAGGAAATACAGCATAAGCGGCAATTGTTCCAAGACAGGTACGGATAAAATCCATATTTACCGTTCCGCCGTCTGTATTCATGTAGCGCCGTACCTTGTCACGGGATCTTTCATTCGCAGAATCATACCAGCCTCTTGTTGTGTCGTTGTCATGGGTTCCGGTGTAGCACACACAGTTTGTGGTGGTAAACTGATGCGGCAGGAAGCTGCTTTCGTTTTCTGCCTCAAATGCGAACTGTAGAACTTTCATGCCCGGAAAACCAAACTGGTTGCGAAGCCGTTCTACCTCCGGCGTAATGATGCCTAAGTCCTCGGCGATAATCGGAAGATTGCTGCCCAGCGCATGCTCAATGGCGAGGAATAAATCCTCCTTTGGACCCGGGCGCCATTTTCCGTTTATAGCGGTAGTTTCCCCATACGGGACTGCCCAGTATGCTTCAAAACCTCGGAAATGGTCGATTCTTAAATAGTCCAAAAGGTCAAGTTGGTTACGGATGCGGGAAATCCACCATTTGTATCCGTCTTTCTTATGTGCTTTCCAGTTATAAAGGGGATTGCCCCACAGCTGACCGGTTTCAGAGAAATAGTCTGGCGGGACCCCGGCTACTGACGTTGGGAATCCTTTGCTGTCAAGCTGGAATAGATGCTGGTTTGCCCATACGTCGGCAGAATCCATGGAAACAAAAATAGGGATATCGCCTATTATCTTCACATTTTTCTTGTTGGCATATTCTTTCAGAGCATACCATTCTTTGAAAAAGATAAACTGAATAAACTTAAAATAATAAAGTTTTTCTTTTAAATCCGCCTTTAATTTAACACGGAATTCTGGAGTTGGATTCCGATACTCAGGCTCCCATTGTGTCCAGCCGGCGCCGTCATGAAGTTCCTTGCATGCCATGAAAAGAGCATAATCATCAAGCCAGAATTGATTATTTTCATAGAATGAGTCATATTCTTCCAAAAGCATTTTATCGGAAGTATGACGGTAATTTTCATATGCTTTTTTAAGAACTGCCGTTTTCCACGGAATAATAGAATCATAGTCCGTAAAGACGGGATTTTCACAAGGGCAGTTTTCTAAATCACAAGGCTCCAATAAACCAAGCTCCAAAAGGTGCCCGGGACTGATTAGTAACGGCTGTCCGGCAAAGGCGGAAAGACTCTGATACGGCGAATCGCCGAATCCTGTGGGAGTCAGCGGAAGAACCTGCCAGAGATGCTGTCCTGCTTTTTCCAAAAAGTCTACAAATTTATAAGCCTCATTTCCCAAGTCACCGATACCGTACGGCGACGGAAGGGAGGTGGGATGTAACAGAATACCTGAGACACGCGCCGGCGGCTCATATGTTTTTTGTGCAGTTTCAAATATCATAGGATCTTACCTTCCTTTTTTTGCATTATAAAGAATATTATACTAGAGCGTACATAAAAAGACAAGAAAGATAATATGATAATAAAGAGAATGTCATACGGGGAAATTATGTGAGAAGAGGACTGTTCTATATAATATGTATCGGGATTCTCATTTCATTTCCTGCCTGCTCCGTGAAGAAAAACAATGTGGAAAAGATAAGGGATTTATCTTTTGCGGTGCTGAGTGAAGAGGAGATACCCGAGGAACTGGATGCACGGATAAAAGAGAAGGGGAAAAATGCGTTTAAAATCACGTACAGCGACAAAGGGAAGCTGTATATTGCGCAAGGGTACGGCAGGAAGGAAACCAATGGATACAGCGTGGAAGTGACGGACTGCTATGAGACGGAGAATGCGGTTTATATATGTATGAATCTTATAGGTCCGGCAAAAGAGGAAAAGGTAATCCGGACGGAGACCAGTCCGTATGTGGTGGTGGAGTTGGATGCCATTGATAAAAATGTAGTATTTGAATAAAGGAGGATATGTATGGAGCTGGTGAGAAGGCAGATACATGCAAACAGTATGGGAAAACCGGTTGTCGATCAGTTTTTCATTGATGACGACTACAACGTACCCGATTCAAAGGGGGACATTGCAAGAGTAGTAATGAGCAGGGGAGTTGTAAAAGTGGAGGAAATGAAGCGGATGGAAAACTATATCCGTGTAAGCGGAAAAATCCACTTTAATATACTCTATGTAACGGAAGAAGGGGAGCCGGCGCTGGAATCCCTTGAGGGGAAACGTCCGTTTGAAGAGATGGTGTATGTGGAGGAAAACGGAACGGATCAGTTTGTGCTGAGAAACGCCCGCGTGGAATTCACCGCATCCGTGATTCATTCAAGAAAGCTGAATATAAAAGCGATGGCAGAGATTGAAATTGGGGCGGAAAGGATTGCCGATTGTTCTTTAACGACAGATGTGGAAGATGAGGGTTCCTTATATAAGAAGAGAAAGGAAATGCAGGTGCTTCAGATGCACACCAGCAAAAAGGATACATACCGAATCAAGGAAGAGGTTGTCTTGCCCGGAACGAAGGAAAATATAGGAAATCTTCTTTGGACTGATATTTCCAGCAGAAAGCTTGATACAAGAGTCGGGGACGGGGAGCTGAATCTTACAGGAGAACTGATGGTATTCTGCTTCTACGAATCACAGGAAGGCAAGATTGACTGGGTGGAGCAAAGTATCTCTTATAATGGAAGAGTAGAATGCTCCGGAGTAGATGAATCCATGTATCATCATGTATATGCAACGCTTGAAGACGTCAATGTGGATATCAGGATGGATGAAGACGGGGAGATGCGTTCCATCGGTATCGAAGGAACACTGGAGCTTCGCATTAACATTTATGAAGAAGAGAATGTGGATATTCTTGAGGATGCATATTCTCTTGAAAAAGAATGCAGACTAGAGACAGAGGATGCAGTATGTGAAGAGCTTGTACTTCAGAATCATTCCAAATGTAAAATAACGGAACAGCTTTCACTGCCGGAGCTTAGGGATGATATTCTGCAAATCTGCCATAACAGCGGCGAACTTCAGATTGAGCGAATGGAGCCCGTGGAGGAAGGGATTCAAATAGAGGGCGTTCTTCATTTGAAATTTCTATATGTTAAAGAGAATGATGAAGTACCGTTTGACGTATGGCAGGGAATGGTGCCGTTTTCCTATCTATTGGATTGTGAGAACATTGGGGAAAATGCGCTTTTTGACATTCAACATGCACTGGAACAGCTTTCCGTATCACTTCTTGGCAGCGGCGAGGTGGAGGTAAAAGCGGTACTGGCATTCCATAGCTTTATCAGGCGCCCTGTCACAGTGGGTACTATTACAAACGTATCTCTTGAACCGCTTGCTATGGATGAAATCAGTAAAAGGCCGGGAATCATCGGATATATGGTGAAGGACGGAGATGAATTATGGGATCTTGCAAAGCGTTACAGCACAACTGTGGAAGGTATACGGACAGTAAACGCCCTTGAGAGCGATAAGATAAAAGAGGGCGATAGGATATTGATTTTTAAAGAAAACATGAGTATACTCTAAGTATAATGTATACAAGATACAAAACGCGCAGACAGGTATGCGCAATCATGCCTGGAAGGAGTACTAAATGGATAAATTAGAATTAAAAGCATTGGCAAAAATTAATTTGGGACTTGATGTTCTTGGGAGAAGAGAGAACGGATATCATGATGTGCGGATGGTTATGCAGACGATTTATCTGTATGATGATGTGATTCTGCAGAAGAATAAGGAACCGGGAATCCAACTGAAAACGAATCTTTTCTATCTCCCCACCGATGAGAATAACATTGCATACAAGGCGGCGAAAATGCTTATAGATGAATTTGATATTCGGGACGGAATTGACATCCGGCTTAATAAGTTTATCCCGGTATCTGCAGGCATGGCGGGGGGAAGCACGAATGCGGCTGCCGTATTGTTTGGAATGAACAGAATGTTTGAGCTTGGACTGAATGAACAGCAGCTAAAGGACCGCGGCGTAAAGCTGGGAGCAGACGTGCCTTACTGCATTATGAGGGGGACGGTGCTGGCAGAGGGAATCGGGGAGGTGCTTACCCCGCTTCCGCCTATGCCGAAGTGCTATGTACTGATTGCAAAACCTGGAATCAGCGTATCTACCAAAACAGTTTATCAGAAGTTTGATGCATTGGATGAAATAGACCATCCGAATATTGACGGTTTGATAGATGGGCTTTCACATGGAGATTTGAAAAGGACTGCAGAATCCATGGGGAATGTACTTGAGGAGGTAACGATCGGTGACTACCCGGTGATCGAGGAGATTAAAACAGTCATGAAGAACGAAGGAGCTTTGAATGCGATGATGAGCGGAAGCGGTCCTACCGTATTTGGTATTTTTGAGGAGAAGAGGACGGCAAAAAAAGCTTGTGATGCAATCAGAGAAAAGAAACTTGCGAAACAATTATATCTGACCAATGTGCATAATACGAGAAGGAGATAAGTATGGAAGCAAATTTTCAATTGAACATGAACGATTATCTGCCGCTTCGGGACGTTGTATTTAACACGCTGCGTCAGGCTATTCTGCGGGGGGAGTTAAAACCGGGGGAACGTTTAATGGAGATTCAGCTTGCAAACAAACTGGGAGTAAGCCGTACGCCGATCAGGGAGGCAATCCGTAAGCTGGAGCTTGAGGGTTTGGTTCTTATGATTCCGAGGAAGGGCGCGGAGGTTGCCGAGATTACAGAGAAGAATCTAAGAGATGTGCTGGAGGTGCGTAAAGCGCTGGAGGAGCTTGCTGTAAAGCTTGCCTGTGACAGGATGACGGATGAGCAGATGGACAAGCTAAAAAAAGCGGCGAAGGAATTTGAAGAAGTCTTAAAAACGGAAGATGTTACACAGGCGGCAGAGACAGATGTTAAATTTCATGATGTTATTTTCATGGCTACGGATAATCAGCGTCTTATCCAGCTTTTGAACAATTTCAGGGAGCAGATGTACCGCTATCGTGTAGAGTATCTTAAAAAGAAAGAATTTCACTCGGGGCTGATTGCAGAGCATGAAGAGATAATATTTTGTATCCAACATGCCCGGAAAGAGGAAGCAGCCGAGGTGGTCTGCCGCCATATTGACAATCAGGTGGAAGCAGTGATTGATACCATACGTACGAAAAAATAATTTACCGTTTTGTGAATAGGATGCTGTCAAGGGGTAACACTCTTTCTAAAGAAAGAGAGGTTACATATTATGAGACATATACAGGAACAGAGCAATATAGCATTTGGGACACGGACAGACAATACAAGGAAATGGATTTGCATGGCGGCTGCGGCGCTCATTGCGGGAATATTGACCGGTGCGCTGGTGGAAAGAAGAACTTTCCAAGTAGAAGCTAAGATAAGCGACACACAGCTGAAACTGGCGGAAGAGGTGCTGCGTTTTCATGTGCTTGCCAACAGTGACAGTGAAGAAGATCAGGCTCTTAAGATGAAGGTGAAGGAAGAAATCATTTCCTATATGAAGAAAGAAATTCCGGATGCAGACAGTGTGGAAGAGACAAAGAAATGGGTAAGTACGCATCAAAAAGAGCTTGAAAATACAGCCCGGAATGTGATAAAGTCAGAGGGTTATAATTATGCTGTGACAGCAAGGCTTACAAGAAGCTATTTTCCCGATAAGACATATGGCGACGTTACGTTTCCGGCCGGCGACTATGAGGCGCTGCGTATCGAAATAGGTGAAGCAGAAGGTCAGAACTGGTGGTGCGTTCTTTATCCGAACCTTTGCTTTATTGATTCGGTTAATGCGGTCGTACCGGAGGAAGGAAAGCAGGAGCTTCAGACGGTGCTTGAGGAAGACGAATATGAAATGGTGACGGCAGCATCGAAATTCAAGATAAAATGGTTCTTTTTTGGAAGAGACTAGGAGGAGACGGCATGTACTCAATAAAGAGCAGAGTGCGTTACAGTGAAGTAGATAAGAGAAAAAAGCTTACGCTGACAGGAATTGTCAATTATTTTCAGGATTGCAGCACATTCCAGTCAGAGGATATCGGACTTGGAATTGAGTTTCTGGAGGCTCATAAAAGAGGATGGATTCTTTTGGCGTGGCAGATAATTGTGGAGCGGTATCCCGAATTGGGTGAACGGATAGAGGTTGGAACATGGCCTACCGGCTTCAGTGGATTATATGGAACGAGAAATTTTGTGATGAAAGACGAGGGCGGAAATATTATCGCATACGCGAATTCCGTATGGGTATTTATGGATGCCCGAAAAGGAAGACCGGTGAAGCCCGCAGAAGATGAAATCAGCAATTATGTAGTAGAGCCGAAATTGAGCATGGATTATGCCCCGAGAAAGATAGAGCTTCCAAAGCAGTGGAAGAGACTGGCGGCATTCCCGGTAAGAAGATCACAAATTGACACAAACTGCCATGTCAATAACAGCCGGTACATAGAGATGGCGCTTGAGGCGCTTCCGAAGGAAATTCATGTGAAACAGGTAAGGGTGGAATATAAGAAATCAGCGGTTTATGGAGATATGATTTTACCGGAGATAAATAAGGAAGGAACGAAAACAACGGTGAAGCTCTGCGATACAGAAGACGGGCTTTATGCAGCAGTAGAGTTTATAGGAGAAGAAAAATGATGAAACTAGGGATGAAACAAGTATTGACGGTAGTGAAACAGGTGGATTTTGGAGTTTATTTGGGAAGTGATGATGAAAAAGTGCTTCTTCCAAAGAAGCAGGTGCCGCAGGGAATTGAACTGGGAGATCCGATTGAGGTATTTCTATATAAAGATTCCTCAGACCGCCTTATTGCAACCACGAATGAACCGAAGATTCGGCTTGGAGAGCTGGCGGTTTTAGAGGTGGCGGATATAGGAAAATTCGGAGCATTTCTTGACTGGGGACTTGAGAAGGAATTATTGCTTCCGTTTAAGGAGCAGACAACGCAGCTGTCAAAGGGTGATAAATGCCTTGTGTCGCTTTATGTGGATCGAAGCGAAAGACTGTGTGCAACAATGAAAGTATACGAGATGCTTGAGAAAAATTCGCCGTATCAGAAAGATGACCGTGTAAAAGGGATTATCTATGATGTAAGCGATGGGTTCGGCGTGTTCGTGGCAGTAGATAACAAATATTCTGCCCGTATTCCAAAGAAAGAAGCATATGGAAGATTCAAGGTCGGAAGTGTAATAGAAGCACGTGTTACGGAGGTGAAAGAGGACGGAAAGCTGGACTTAAGCGTGCGGGATAAAATACCGGTACAAATGGATAAAGATGCGAATCTTGTGTGGGACAAGCTTGTTGAATGTAACGGAGTTCTTCCGTTTACAGATAAGGCGGAACCGGAAGTGATTAAGCGTGAATTCAACCTCAGCAAAAACGCGTTCAAGCGTGCGGTAGGACGTCTTTTAAAAGAAGGCAAAATTGAAATCAGAGAAAAAAATATTGCAATTAAGGTGAAATAAGATATAATGAATAAAGGGTGCGAAGGCATCTTTTTGAAATACGAAACAGTTTGGAACCGGAAAGGAGCATGGGTATGAAAGTACAGAATATTACAGATATTGATAAATTTTTTGG
Source organism: uncultured Lachnospiraceae bacterium (assembly GCA_947366105.1). GTDB lineage: Bacteria > Bacillota > Clostridia > Lachnospirales > Lachnospiraceae > Faecalimonas. The sequence goes on from CANAZK010000019.1 coordinate 24,292, forward strand.
AGTGATTGACAGCTGCAAGGGCAAAGTAGAATTGGTGACCGGCGAAGGCGACAGATTGAATTTAAAGTCTAAGCTTGCACAGTATGTTTCTATGGCAAATCTTTTCTCCAACGGGGAGATTCCTGAATTAGAGATTATAGCTTATGAGCCGGAAGATGTGGAAAAATTACTGAGCTTTATGATAAACGGTTAATTACAGAGAGTATGAAAAAGCAGGGGGAAGGTCTGGAAAGGCTTTCTCCCTGCTTTGGAAAAAGAGGATAAAAATGAATTTTGTGCATTTGCATGTCCATACAGAGTACAGTCTGCTGGACGGTTCGAATAAGATAAAAGAGTATGTTGCAAGGGTAAAAGAGCTTGGGATGAACAGTGCGGCGATCACAGACCACGGCGTGATGTTCGGTGTGATTGATTTTTACCGCGCGGCAAAGGAGCAGGGAATTAAGCCGATACTTGGCTGTGAGGTATATGTGGCTCCCGGTTCACGTTTTGACAAAGAGGCGGGAGCAAGTGAGGACAGATATTACCACCTTGTTCTTTTGGCGGAGAATAATGAGGGTTATGCTAATCTGATGAAGATAGTTTCCAAAGGTTTTGTAGAAGGATATTATTATAAACCCCGTGTAGATTTAGAGCTTTTGGAGCAGTATCATGAGGGACTGATTGCACTCAGCGCCTGTCTTGCAGGCGAGGTTCAAAGAAACCTTGCCCGTGGTATGTATGAGGAAGCAAAGGCATCCGCGAAACGGTATGAGGACATATTCGGCAAAGGAAATTTCTTCTTAGAGCTTCAGGATCATGGAATTCCGGAGCAGGGAATGGTCAATCAGCAGCTTTTGAGGCTTTCACAAGATACGGGAATTGAGCTTGCTGCGACAAATGATGTTCATTATACATTTGCTGAAGACGAGAAGCCGCATGACATACTTCTCTGCATTCAGACAGGAAAGAAATTAGATGACGAGAACAGAATGCGCTACGAGGGAGGTCAGTATTATGTAAAATCGCCCGAAGAAATGGCAGCGTTGTTTCCGTATGCTCTTCAAGCGCTTGAAAATACACAGAAAATTGCCGACCGATGTGACGTAGAGATTGAATTCGGCGTAACGAAGCTTCCTAAGTACGACGTGCCGGCAGGATTTTCAGCGTGGGATTATCTGAACAAGCTCTGCTTTGAAGGATTAGAAAGAAAATATGCATCTGTCACAGAAGTGCTTAAGAGCCGTCTTACATATGAACTTGACGTAATTCGGAAGATGGGGTATGTGGATTATTTTCTTATTGTATGGGACTTCATTAAATACGCCCGTGATCATGAGATTATGGTAGGTCCGGGACGTGGTTCGGCGGCAGGAAGCCTTGTGTCTTATACGCTTGGAATAACGGATATTGATCCGCTCAGGTACCAGCTTCTTTTTGAACGTTTCTTAAATCCGGAACGTGTGTCTATGCCGGATATTGATATTGACTTCTGTTTCGAGAGGCGTCAGGAGGTTATCGACTATGTAGTAAAAAAATACGGAGCCGACAGGGTAGTACAGATTGTCACGTTTGGTACGATGGCAGCAAGGGGAGTTATCCGGGACGTGGGACGCGTTATGGACTTGCCGTATGCGTTTGTAGATACTATTGCGAAAATGATACCAACGGAGCTTAACATTACGCTTACAAGAGCTCTTGGTATGAATCCAGAGCTTAAAAGGGTCTATGAATCCGATCCTCAGGTGAAGGAACTGATTGATATGTCGCTTCGTTTGGAAGGACTTCCAAGACATACGTCCATGCATGCGGCGGGGGTTGTAATCAGTCAGAAATCCGTGGACGAATATGTTCCGCTGTCACTTGGGGCAGACGGTGCGGTGACAACCCAGTTTACGATGACAACCTTAGAAGAGCTGGGGCTTTTGAAAATGGACTTCCTCGGACTCCGCACGCTTACAGTAATCCAAAATGCAGTGAAGCTTGCAGAGAAGAGTACCGGAAAGACTATTGACATGCATACAATCGATTATAATGACAGAGCTGTGCTTGATTCCATTGGCACGGGAAGAACAGACGGCATTTTCCAGCTTGAAAGCGGCGGCATGAAAAGCTTCATGAAAGAATTGAAGCCGCAGAATCTAGAGGACATTATCGCCGGAATTTCCCTTTACCGTCCGGGTCCGATGGATTTCATTCCTCAGTATATCAAAGGAAAGAACGGCAGGGATGCGGTTACTTATGACTGCCCGCAGCTTGAGCCTATCTTAAAACCGACGTATGGTTGTATTGTATATCAGGAGCAGGTAATGCAGATTGTGCGCGACCTTGCGGGATATACGCTGGGACGAAGCGACTTGGTGCGCCGTGCCATGTCCAAGAAAAAAGGCGATGTGATGGAGAGGGAGCGTCAGAATTTTGTATATGGAAATGAGGCGGAAGGGGTTCCGGGATGCTTGGCGAACGGAATTTCTGAACAGGTTGCCAACAAGATATTTGACGAAATGATCGATTTTGCCAAATATGCGTTTAATAAGTCTCATGCGGCGGCGTATGCAGTGGTTGCCTATCAGACGGCTTATTTAAAATATTATTATCCGATAGAATTCATGGCGGCCCTTATGACGTCGGTCATTGATAATCCGGGCAAGGTGTCCGAGTATATTTACACATGCCGTCAAATGGGAATACAGATTTTACCGCCGGATATTAACTTAGGGGAAGGAGATTTCTCTGTTGATAACGGGAAAATCCGTTATGGGTTAGCGGCAATTAAGAGCATCGGACGTCCGGTAATTCAGGAAATCATAAGGGAACGTGAAACCGGCGGACAATATAAGACTCTCAAGAATTTTATTGAGCGTTTGGCGGGAAAGGAAATAAATAAACGTACTCTTGAGAATTTCATAAAATCCGGGGCGTTTGACAGTTTGGCAGGAACAAGAAAGCAGAAGATGATGATTTATATTCAGGTACTTGATCAGGTGAACCAAGAACGTAAGTATTCCTTAAGCGGACAGATGTCATTGTTTGATTTTGTAAGCGAGGAGCAGAAGAGTGATTTTGACATACCGCTTCCTAATGTGGGGGAATATGAGAAAGGCACTATGTTTGCATTTGAAAAGGAGGTTCTCGGGGTTTATGTAAGCGGACACCCGTTGGAGGAGTATGAAGAGCGTTGGAGAAAGGGGATTTCCGCAGTTACGCTAGACTTTCAGCCGGACGAGGAGACCGGGCATTCCAAAGTCCGGGACGGGGCAAGAGAGGTTGTGGGAGGAATTATTGCGGCCAAGACGATCAAGTATACAAAGACAAACAAAGTAATGGCATTTCTTACGCTTGAGGATCTTGTCGGAACTGTGGAAGTGGTGATATTTCCAAAGGATTATGAGAAGAACAAGCAGCATCTTGAAGAGGATAATAAAGTGTTTGTCAGAGGGCGCGTCTCGGAAGAGGATGAAAGCGCAAGTAAATTAATATGCGAGTCTATCGTACCCTTTGGACAGGTAAGAAAAGAACTATGGATTCAGTTTGCCGATAAGCAGCATTTTCTTAATGAGGAGCAGGACTTGTATCAAATGTTAAAAAGCTCGGAGGGTGAAGATACGGTTATTATTTACTGCCAGGCAGAAAGGGCAATGAAAAGACTTCCGATGAATAGAAATGTAGGTGTTGATGAACGGCTTTTAAATACACTGACAAACTTTTTTGGAGAGGGCAGGGTAAAAGTAGTGGAAAAATCCATTGAAAAAGCAGTGTAGGTATTGTAGAATAAAATCGGAACATTTAGAATAAAGTAACTTAAAAAAAGTACTTAGGGACGGAGGAATAGCGATGGGAAATCGGATTAAATCAATTGGTGTTTTGACAAGCGGCGCATCACCGCCGCTTGTC
>CANAZK010000020.1 GCA_947366105.1 uncultured Lachnospiraceae bacterium
CGGATCAGCGAAAAACTCCACAATGTTAAACAGGGCTTTGCCCTAACAATAAAAAATTCCCTGAAAACCCGGCGCAAAAAGTGCATAGGTTTTCAGGGATTCTTTATTTTCCTCCCGAAATGCCAAAATCAATCTTATGGTAAGGAATCCGCAGTTCTTCTAATATTTCCCTTTCCCTTCTCTGACATGTAAATATCAGAACCTGACGTTTATTGCCCGAAAGCCATTTTAGTGTATGTTTAAGCCTAGATTCGTCATAGAACGCAAAAGTATCGTCTAAAATAAGAGGCAGTTCCTCTTCATGCAGAACGCTTACCGCCGCCATACGAAGGGCAAAATAAATCTGTTCTATTGTTCCTCTGCTCACGCGGTCTATCGGAATCTTCCGCCCCTCCGTCAACAGCTCCATGTGCAGGGACTCGTCAATCAGAAGCTTGCTGTACTTTCCCCCGGTTATTTGCTCCAAAATCTCAGATGCCTTCTCATTCAGATTGTTGCCAAGACTGCGCTGCATCTGTACCGACAGCTCTGCAAGCTTCCCTGCCGCCATATCAATTGCCTTCTGCTTACGCTCCCAATCCTTGTGTTCCTCATTTACTCCTTGAAGCTCCTCTAAATATTCCTCCAAGTTACTGTGTTCCACCTGCTTTTCTTTCAGTTCCTCGAGAAGATGGGCTTTTTCCCATTTAAGCTGTTCCATCCGCTGCCCGATTTCATCTATTTCATTCTTCTTTTTCTTGCCGTCTTTCATACGGTTCCAAACATAGATCCCCTCTGCCAGCGCCCCGACAATCATAATAAGAAAATTCCACGGACGCGGAACAAAAACAAATATTCCAACCAAACAGGCGATAATCCCAATCACTTCAAACGGATGCACTCTCCACCTCGGCGCTTCAGTCGTCCGCCGCTCCTGAAAAGCCTTTTCCTCTATCTCATCCTCGATCACTTCTATCTTTTGCTCCAGCTTATGGATGTCCCTCCAAACATAAGACGATTCCAGCGTAACTCTCTCCCGCTTCCTATCCGCTTTAATCAGTTCCTCCCGAAAATGCTTTTCAACCTCTTTCCGCTTTTGGTTCAAATGCTTCAACGCCTGTTCCAAGTGAAATTCTCCGTTGCCGGTTGAATAATAATTCGTGGCATAGTCCTGAAGAGCGGAAGCAAGACTTTGACTTGTCTCCACCTTTAACTGTCCTACCGCCACGGTATTCTCATACCCGTCTTCCGTCAGTCCCCCCAAAAGCATCTCCAGGTCACCCTGCTCCAGCGACAACTCTTCTCCATCGTCCTCACATATCAGAGAAGCGCTTTTTGAGTATTTGTCAAAACGGCGTTCCAAACGAAAATGTCTTCCGCCGCATTCAAATTTCAGCACCCCGGAATAATAATTGGGATTCTCCCAAGGCTCATAACGGCTGAACTCATCTTTCAAGGCTGCTCTGCCCCGTCCTCGCTCCATTCCGAAAAACATACTTTTAATGAATGTATAGCACGTAGATTTCCCTGACTCATTTTCTCCATATATCACATTTATTCCTTCTCCAAATTTTACAGAATTCCCTGAGAATCTGCCAAAGTTTCCGATTACTATTTCTAACAGCCGCATTGTTATCCTTTCTTCGTCTCAAGAAGCGCCTCTACACCTTCATAAAGCGCCATATATTCAACACTGTCCCTTGGGAAATCTGCCAGACTTTCAATATACTTCCCCAACAAATTATCCCTGTTCTCCTCTCTGAGTTTTTCAAACTGATATGCCGGCTTTGTTTTATCGATAACCTCCAGTATATTTCCAAACTCATCCAGATTAGAAAGCGCAAATTCAATGTCCGGATTACGGAAGCCCTTGAGAATCACCTTATAAATATTCTGCATTCCTCTTTTTTGAAGCTCTTCAAAAACCATTTCCCGCATCCTTGCATTGGTCACGTCTGCATTCACATGTACGTCCATATGAACATACTCCCGGGACGCAAATGGAATAAATTCCGTGGTAAGCCTTCCATCCTTCACTTCGCCCAATATGTACCCGTGCGCCCCTGTATCGTTCTTGTCCACCGGTTCCGGCGCGCCCGCATAGTTTGCCTTATTCTTTTCCACAATCCCCGGTTTATGTATATGCCCCAAAGCAATATAATCATATCCCAGCGAGAGAAGCTCCTTCTTATTAATAGGAATATGCTTCTCGTCTCCTCCGTGGGCTAGAAGTATCTCGCATGTTTCCTTCCCCCAAGGCTTTGCCTTATCATACCTGTTTTCCGTAATTTCCCGCTGATGGTAGCTGAATCCGTAAACACATGTGGAAATTTCCGGGAAATCCGCACACTGCAGCTTATCGCCCAAAAGTGGGTATACATTCGTATTCCAGTGAAATGTACGATAGTAGGAATCCCATTTCAGGTAATCATGATTTCCCGCTATCAGCACCACCTTAGTCTTTACAAGCTTAGAAAATAAATAGTTTACTTCCTTTAGCTCGCGCAGAAGAGGCTGTCTATGAAACAAATCCCCCGCAATGAGCAAAAGATCCGCCTCCTGTCTGTCGCACTCAGTTATGAGCCGTGAAAATGTCTCCCATATTTCCTGCCCCCGCTCCTCACTATATCTTTTTCCTGCGTCTGGATTTGCTCCTAAATGCAGATCTGCTGTATGTATGAACTTCATCCTTCTCCCCTTTCGGCAGACTTACTATAAATTTTGTCTGCTCTTTGTTACTCTCCACGTGAATAGTTCCTCCATGCAGCCCTACAATCTCTTTCGCGATTGCAAGTCCCAGCCCCGCTCCTCCCGTGGCGCTGGATCTGGAATCATCCACCCGGTAAAACTTCTCAAATAATCTTTCCAATTTATCAGGAGGTATCTCTTTTGCCCGGTTTGCAAATACTATCTGTACCGCTCCGCTCACCTCTTTTGCCTGAATCTCAATCAGTGTATCCGGATAGCAGTAGGCTATGGCATTCCTTAAGAGATTATCAAATACTCTGGCGAGCTTGTCCGGGTCTCCGTCCACAACCAAATTTTCCTCCGTGTACACCTTACAAATCAGATTCTTCTCCCGAAGCACTGCATACAGCTCATCTGCAAGCTGTTCAAGCATCATACTCAGATTCAGTTCTGTTTTCTCAAGCTCAATATCCTGAAGATTAAACTTCATGATTTCAAAAAATTCACTGATCAGCTCCCCAAGACGTATTGCCTTTTCCAAAGAAATATGCGTATATCTTGCCCTCTCTTCAACCGGCATCTCAGGATGTGTGTCCAACATACTTAAATAAGCTACGATAGACGTAAGAGGCGTTTTCAAATCATGCGCCAAAAACACAACCAAATCATTTTTACGCCTTTCCGCTTCCACAGCCTCCATTTCCTGCCTTTTCAAAGTCTCCTTAATCTCATTCAGCCTCTTCTCAATAGGCTTCAGCTCTGTAATCATATGCACCGGTTCCTTTGACTCGGAAATAATATTTTCAATTCCTTTCTCCACCTGATGCAGATACTTTGTCATCTGAGACAACGCGATATAGAAAAACAGCGCGAAAAGCAGGAGGAACCCTACAACGGTAAACAAGTCCTTATTATTTCCTATAATTCTCCAGTAAAGTTCAACCGCCTGCTCCCGTTCCAGGTTAAAATACATCATCAGCCTTACAAACGTTGCCGCAAAGCTGTCATTATAAACTCCGTCAATAACATACTGAAGCAGAAAAGTTCCTACAAGTACCGTCAAGGCAGTTACAAAAACCGTCTGCAATAGAATACTGAGCTTTAATTTGCGGTAATTATTCTTCAACTTTATACCCCACTCCCCATACGGTCTTAATAAAGTCCGATTTTCCCGTCGGTTCGCTCATTTTCTCCCGCAGATGCCTGATATGTACCATAACGGTATTGTTGCTGTTCTTATAATACTGTTCTTTCCACACCGCCTTAAAAAGCTCCTCTGAACTAATCACCTTGCCCCGGTTCTCGCACAGAAGCCACAATATGTCAAACTCAATCGGCGTCAATGTAAGCTGCTTCTCATAATACACGCATTCATGGGACGTTCGGTTCAAAAACAGCGCGCCGAAGTCAATAATATCTCCCTCATTCTTCGCCACATCATTATACTGGGTATAACGTCTGAGCTGCGCTTTAACTCTTGCTACCAATTCTAACGGATTGAACGGTTTCGGAATGTAATCATCCGCTCCCAGCGTAAGTCCCGTAATCTTGTCCATATACTCAATTTTAGCTGTCAGCATAATCACCGGAAATGTATGTTTCTCGCGAATCTTCTTAAGAATCTCAAACCCGTCAATATCAGGAAGCATAACATCCAAAACCGCAAGGTCAATTTTTGTATTTTCAATGCAGGCAAGAGCCTCTTCTCCTGTATAAAATTTAAAAATATTGTATTGGTCATTCTTTAAATAAAGCTCAACAACGTCAGCGATTTCTCTTTCATCATCTACCACTAATATGTTCATACTTTTTATCCCCTGTCTTATTATTCAAATAGGGTTCCCAAGGAATTCCCCATGATATAAAAGGGCGCGGAAAATCAATTCCCACGCCCCATACTTCCTTAAATCCTCACTATAATTCACAGTTGCTTACAGTTCTTGGGAACGGTATAACGTCCCTGATGTTTGACATACCCGTTAAATACATTACGCAGCGTTCAAAACCAAGTCCGTATCCTGCGTGCCTTGTAGAACCGTACTTTCTAAGATCAAGATAAAACTGATACTCTTCTTCCTTTAATCCCATTTCCTTCATGCGTGCAAGGAGCTTGTCATAATCGTCTTCCCTTTGGCTTCCGCCGATAATTTCCCCGATTCCCGGCACAAGACAATCCACTGCGGCAACCGTCTTGTTATCCTCGTTCATCTTCATGTAGAATGCCTTAATGTCCTTCGGATAATCCGTCACAAACACAGGACGCTTGTATACCTCTTCTGTCAAATACCGCTCGTGTTCTGTCTGAAGGTCGCAACCCCATGATACTTTAAAATCAAACTTATCATTGTTCTTCTCAAGCAGTTCAATCGCATCTGTATAAGTCACACGCACAAATTCTGACGTGGCCACATGATGGAGACGCTCAAGAAGTCCTTTGTCCACAAAAGAATTAAAGAAATTCATCTCCTCCGGCGCATTCTCCAATACATAGTTAATAATGTATTTTAACATCGCCTCCGCAACATCCATTATATCCTCCAGGTCTGCAAACGCCATCTCCGGCTCCATCATCCAAAACTCTGCCGCGTGGCGTGTTGTGTTAGAATTCTCCGCCCTGAACGTTGGACCGAATGTATAGACATTCCTGAATGCCTGCGCGTATGTCTCCGCATTTAACTGACCGCTTACTGTAAGACTTGTTTCTTTATTAAAAAAATCCTGTGAATAGTCTACACTTCCATCCTTATTTTTCGGAATGTTCTGCATATCCATCGTTGTTACCCTAAACATCTCTCCGGCGCCTTCGCAGTCGCTTCCCGTAATAATCGGCGTGTGTACATACACAAACCCTCTCTCCTGAAAGAATTTATGAATTGCATATGCAATTAAAGAGCGTACACGAAACACAGCCTGGAATGTGTTTGTTCTTGGACGCAGATGTGAAATTGTTCTTAAATATTCAAATGTATGGCGCTTTTTCTGAAGCGGATAGTCCGGTGCAGACGCGCCCTCAATCTCGACTTCTGCCGCCTGAATCTCAAAAGGCTGCTTTGCCTGCGGCGTTGCCACCAATGTACCTTTTACGATAATAGCCGCGCCTACATTTAATTTATTAATATCTGCAAAATTATTCATAGAATCGTGGTAAACAACCTGCAAATTTTCAAAATATGAGCCGTCATTCACAACGATGAATCCGAATGTCTTTGAATCTCTGATACTTCTCACCCAGCCGCCGACAGTTACTTCCTTATCGAGGTACTGCTCACGGCTTTTGTACAATTCTTTTACTGTTACTAATTCCATACCTCAAAACTCCTTTACTTTGCTATTCTGTATAGTATAACCCATTTCCCGTGGAATCGCAATTGCCAATCCGAAGTTTTAAAGCTTTTCCTGCACAAAACTGCTGCAAAATAGAATTCTCTATTATGCAGCAGTTTTACCATTCTACTCTTTCATATTTTCATAATGCAGTTTAAAGCCTCATCCGACAACACGCCTTCTGATTTTATAACATTCCCCGTAATATCATAAGTCTCTGCCAGACTTTTCGGCGCAATGGCCATATCTGCCTCCCGAAGCATGGATACATCAAATTCACTGTCGCCCGCGGCAATTACATAATCCGCGTTAAGGCGTCTGTTAAGCCGCCTTAATGCGCTGCCTTTGCTTAAGCTTACCGGCATAACATACACTTTCACACCGTTTTTGAATACTCTGACCTTCTCTGCATCCAAAACCGTCCTAAGCCTCTCAATGGTTTTATCCGGATCCTTGCTTTTTGTAAACAGAAACAGATCTCTGATATTACGAAGCTCAAAATCCCGATCCTCATCCTTTTCAAGAGAAACAAAAGCTTTCTCAAGTTCCTCCCTACTCTCATCTATCAGCCGCAGGGACTCTTCGTACCATTTCAAGTCTTCCCTGCCATTTGCCAAAAGAACCCCGCCATTACATACCAATGTATACTCCAAATTCTCCGCTCCAAGGTGGATTCTACTGTACTGCTCATATGTTCTTGTAGTGACGGGAATAAAAAGAAACTTATCCGACACTTCTTTTAAAAGCGTGAACGACTTCTTCGTCATAAACGAAATCTCCCGTCCCTGACATATTTCCACACAGACCTTTTCTTTTCCAATATCATGTTTGTAGGAATAAATCAATGTATTATCCAAATCCGAATAAAAAACTTTCATTGTAATATCACCAATTTACTTTTCTGCGCCTACAATGCATTTTCTAAGCATATCTACCGGAATCATGGATACTGCCAGCGGGATTACGACTGCCCAGCCTGTAATATCAAACGGAACGCAGCTGAACATATTTCCTATCCAAGTAAACGCCGCAACTGGAACCAAAGCCGCATTTACAATCAACGCCTGCACAAAAATAATCAAGAAGAATACCTTCAGGAAACCTGTGTTTTCATTCAGGCCTTTGAAAATTGCAAACCCGTCGTCACGAACATTGAATCCGTTAAATAGAGCGCTTACAATAAACAGTACAAAATATGCCGTCAGATGTTGTTCTTCTGTTTCAAAGATCCCTGCAAAAAACGGATGCTTCAAGAACACAAAACTCAAAATCGTAAGCCAAAGCCCCATTGTCACAATCTGCGCCATCATTTTGCTGCTGATAATATTTTCGTCACGCCGTCTAGGCTTCTCCTTCATATACTTCTCAAGGGCAGGCTCATTTCCAAGCATAATTGCACCGAGACCGTCCATAACTAAGTTTACAAACAGAAGATGCGTAACTTTAAGCGGCTCCTCAATCCCGAAAAACGGAGCGACAGCGCTTACCACAACAGCCGCCACATTTATCACGAGCTGGAATTTACAGAACTTCAAAATGTTATGGTAAATAGTTCTTCCATACCATATGGCATCTTTAATGGACTTAAAATTATCGTCCAAAATAACAATTTCTCCCGCTTCCTTCGCGGCCTCCGTACCGCTTCCCATAGCAAATCCAACATCCGCACGCTTAAGCGCCGGTGAATCGTTCACACCGTCTCCGGTCATTCCCACAACCAAATTCATTTCCTGGCACAATCTCACCATTCTGGATTTGTCCGTCGGAAGCGCCCTCGCGATAACCTTGATACTTGGAATCAGTTTCTTGACCTCATCATCAGTCATGGAATTCAGCTCAGCAGAGGACAATGCTCTGTCGTTCTCTCCTGTAAGAAGCCCCGCGTCTTTGGCAATCGCAATCGCCGTCTCCAACCTGTCTCCCGTAATCATAACTACCTGAATACCGGCGTCTTTCACTTCTGCAATTGCATCTCTTGCCTCCGGACGCACATCGTCACGGATTCCTACAAGACCGATAAGCACAATATCGTCATTCACTGCATTTTCCACAAGCGGCTTCTCAGAATATCCGAAAGCCAGTACACGCATCGCCTTTGCTGCGAGCTCATCAATTTTCCCATTCAATGCCGCCTTATCCAAATCTTTTATCTCACCGTCGGCAGAAAGATATTTACAAGCTCCTGAAACAAGACGTTCCGGCGCTCCTTTATAAAATGTTTTTCCAACCTTGTCGATTCGTGCCTGACTGAATTTGTTTGTGGAATTAAACCCCTGCGCACAAGTTACTGCGCACTCCTTATCTTTCTCCAACGCACGGAAAGTTTCTTCTCCCAAGAATTTCATCAACGCCTGATCTGTTGCATTTCCGCCGATAACCTTGTGCTCGGCGTCATACATAGATTGAGTGTTCTTCCCAATTGCTAAATCCACAAGACCTTTTACCCTGCCGTAACTGCCCAATTCTGAGATTTCTATGGATTTTCCGTCTGCCGTAAAGAAATCAACCACTTCAAGCCTTCCTTTTGTAATGGTTCCGGTCTTATCACTGAACAGAATATTAAGAGATCCCGCTGTCTCAATACCAACCGCTTTTCTTACAAGAACATTATGGTCAAGCATTTTGCTCGTGTTCTGCATAAGCACCAAAGAAATCATAAGCGGAAGCCCTTCAGGAACCGCACATACTATAATAACTACCGCAAGAGAAACCGCCTCTACAACGTCCTTTATTATATTCTCCATTCCGGTGGCAAAATAAGCGGAAAATCCGCCGGCAGATATAATAAAATACCCAAAATATAACAGTGCGATCACAATTGCGCCAATATAGCCAAATGTAGAAATCTGTCCCGCCAGTTTGGCAAGTTTTACCTTAAGCGGCGAATCCGGCTCATCTTCCTGCATTTCTTCAGCCATTTTACCCATCATCGTCTTAAGTCCGACTTTTCTGACGTCCAAAACTCCTTCCCCATCAAATACCACCGCGCCTCTGAACAAGGAATGAGCATCCACAAAAATATCTCCTGTTATCTCTTCCACCATCTGAAAATCTACGGCTGCCGCTGTTTTCTTACATTCCTCCGCCTCGCCGTTAAGGGCTGAGTTGTCAACGCGCAAATTCCCCGATATCAGAATACCGTCCGCCGGAATTTTATCGCCGGACTGTAAAAGCACCTTATCGCCGACAACCACGTCGTCCACATCAATAACGGTAACCACGCCGTTACGGTATACCTTACACTGGTCCCTTTTAGTGCTGTTCTTAAGTTCCCTGTACTTCGTATCGCTTGCCACGCCTGTTTTGGCTGAAACAAATGCAACAATCAAAACCGCAGTAATTGTTCCCAAAGGCTCGTAAATCTCCGCGTAACCGAAAAAGAACATTACAATCATAAGGGCTGCTATTGCCAGCAGGATTTTTATCATTGGATCTCCGAATGTTTCCTTAAATTCCTCCCAAAAAGTAGTTGGTTCCGAATCCGGAATCGCATTGGAGCCATGTTTCTCCCGCAGCTCCTCGACTTCCTTGTCTGTAAGTCCATTAAACTCCATATTTTTCCTCCTAAAATCATCATGCAGAACAAATGTAATTATTGTCTATACAAATCTTCTTGCCAATTCGCCGAGTCCCGGATCATTTGTTCCCTGACCAATAGCATTGAATTTCCATTCTCCGTTATGTCTGTATATTTCTCCAAAAATCATGGAAGTCATACCCGAATAATCCTCTGTCAGATTGTATTTGCACAGTTCCCTGTTGGCGCCTCCATCCACAATCCGGATAAACGCATTCTGAATCATTCCAAAATGCTGTTTTCTCTGCACTGCCTGATATATATTGACCACCACTACAATCTTGTCATACGCTGCCGGCACTTTTGATAATTCAATCAGAATCTGCTCATCGTCACCTTCGCCGGCTCCCGTCAAATTATCTCCCATATGCTGTATTGTGCCCGACATGTGTCTCAGGTTTCCAAAATAAACGATATCCTCTTTTCCGGCTAAATGTCCGTCTTTCAAAACATATACTGCTGCATCACAGTCGATCGGCTGCGGCTTCGGTGCGAAAAAGCCTGCTTTTTTCTGCTGCACTTCATCCCATCCAAGTCCAACCATTACAGTGGAAAGACCCGCGCTTTCCTTTGTTAAACTAACTTTCTGTCCTTTTTGTAAGCTGATTGACATACTGCTACCTCCTAATTTATTCCACATCTACTCCATAATTTGCACACAAGGCAGCAAGACCGCCCTGATAGCCGCTGCCGATTGCATTAAACTTCCATTCGTCTCCGTGCTTGTAAAGCTCGCCGAAAACCGCCGCCGTCTCGATAGAAAAGTCTTCACCCAAATCATACCTTAACAGCTCTTCACCTGTTATCTCATTATAGATTCTCACAAATGCATTATTTACCTGTCCAAAATTCTGGCGTCTTACATCCGAATCATAAATAGTAACGGTAAATGCAATTTTAGTGATATTCGGCGGAATCTGAGAAAGGTTTACTTTTATCTGTTCGTCGTCACCGTCGCCGACTCCCGTAAGATTGTCTCCCAAATGCTGCACGCTGCCTGACGGATCCTGCAGATTCCCGTAAAATACAAAGTCCTCCGTACGGGTTACTCTTCCGTTATCGCCAAGCATGAATGCCGCTGCATCCAAATCAAAGTCTCCTCCCGTATCAAAGCGATTCACATCCCATCCAAGTCCAACCACTACTTTGGAAAGCCCCGGGTTTCCTTTTGTCAGACTTACCTTCTGTCCTTTTTGTAAACTAACCGGCATCCTATTACCTCCTAAGCCACTTCAATTCCATAGTTTCCGCAAAGTGCAGCAAGTCCGCCCTGGAATCCGCTGCCGATTGCATTAAATTTCCATTCTCCGTTATGACGGTAAATTTCTCCTACGACTACCGCCGTCTCGATAGAGAAATCTTCTCCCAGATCATAATGGATAATCTCCTGTCCGCTCATCTCATCCACAATTCTGATAAAAGAATTGGACACCTGTCCGAAATTCTGACGTCTCACATCTGCGTCATAAATGGTAACCGTAAACACCACTCTTGATACATTCGCCGGAATCTTGCTTAAATCAACCAAAATCTGCTCGTCATCGCCATCTCCTTCGCCTGTCAGGTTGTCGCCCATATGCTGTACGGATTCACTCGCATGTGTCAGATTGCCATAGAATACAAATTCTTTTTCAGTCGGGCACTTTCCGTTTTCCCCCAGCATAAATGCTGCCGCGTCAAGGTCAAATGCTGCGCCGGAATCATATATATTAACGTCCCAGCCAAGTCCGACCATAATCTTTTTTAACCCCGGATTTCCTTTTGTTAAGTCAACTTTCTGTCCCTTTGATAAATTAATAGACATATCTCTTCCTCCTTATACTTATAGCCATTTATTTCCTGTCTGGCATATGATACATTTTATTGTATTCCGCTTTAATGTTTTCCAGTCTCTTCTGATCCTCTATACGTTGTTTTTTCGCATTTTCCTGAATCGCTCTCGTCTCGTCAATTCCGTTTACGATGGTTCTCCATGTAGTCTCAAGAGTTTCAATCTTCACAGAGCTTCCCGATGCAAGCTTCGCAGTAAGCTTAGACTGCTCCACAGTATTACGGGCGTTTTTGATAAGCATTTCATTTGTCTTCTCATCCAGAGCGGACATTGCTTCCGCCTGAATTCTCTGCCTCTTCAGCATAATTGCCTGTGCAAGCGCCTGCTTAAAGACCGGAAGGGTAACAATAAATGCGGAATTAATCTTTCTCACAAGATTCATATTGCTGAATTCCATCATTTTAATCATAGGAACGGACTGTATGGCTACATTCTCAGCCGTTCTCAAATCCTGCGTCCTCTGTTCCAGCATCATCAGCGCCTGCTCAAGACTTTGAATCTCAAACTGGATAGAATTGTCTCCGCTTGTTATCATATCATTCCGACGCTGTTCCAAATACTGCTCAATCTCCCTGCACCCCTGTTCTCCTGCAAGGATGTATCTTACCAACTCATGATAATAGTTGACATTTGCATCAAACATCTGCTGGAGCTTCCGGTTGGACTGCTTGATTTCCGCCTCATACTGCTTAAGCTGAACATAAATCTTATCAACCTCTTCACCCATTGTATGATATTTTGAAAGAATCTTATCAAGCTGCTTTCTCAGATTACCAAATAGTTTCCCGAACAGCCCCGGATTGTCCTTTATCTCTTCAATATCGAACTTCTCCATAATCTTCGCCAAAGTATTCAACATAACGCTGGAATTATCCAGCTGGGACATGTTCATACTGTTCAGCACCACATCCGACGCTTTGGAAATCTCTTCTGCCACCTCGCCGCCAAAAGATACAATCGTCTCTAAATTGTAAACATCCAGTGTACTGGTAAGCGAATCGACTTCCGGTGAATTCACAAGCTCGGCATTCATCCGCTCACGGTCGGCAACAATGTCATACTGCTCCACTACTTCCACTTCGTTTACCGGGCTTACGGAACTGCCCCCCGCCTGCGCTTCGGACGGTCTTTTAAAATCTAATCCCATACTCAACTTCCTCTCTTAAATATTTTTCCAAGCCATGACTGGCCTGTGTTCAAAGAAACTGTATCAAAATCGGGCACCCGCAGGTCATACATATATTCTCCCACCTGGTGCTCTTCCATGATATCCCCGTTAAAGTACTTCTCAACATTCTGATATCCTGTCGGTATAAAATATACCACATCAAAGCCGGCCAGATTCAAAAATGCTGTTAAAATGCTGTCTTCCAAAGAAATCATTTCCTCCGTAGTATTTATGTAAATAAATTTCGGGTTCTTTTTCGTAAAATCGTATTTCTGTAAAAGCCTGAGAATATTTTTATCAAGATTCAAAACCGTAGCAATAATGGTATACTCTACGCCTCTTTCAAAAGTTCCCTTAATAATTCTGCGTTCTATAAGAAGCCCAAGCTTATCCAAAATATGCTCCTGCATCTCCTCCCGCAGAAACCCGTATTTGTAACACGGATGGGACTTAATAACATCCTTTCTAAGACGACCGTTTTTAAAAAACTCCGTCGCATGCGCCTTCACCGGATTGTACTCTGTGGAATCAATAAACGGCGTCTTCTTTACAAGAATAGTATCTTCGGTAAGAAGCATCTTGATTCCCGCCCAGTAGCCTGAAAGCTCACCGTCCTTTACTCCCGAAGCTTTAGCAAAAATAACCGGCACATTTACATTCCCGCCCACAACACTGAAATTCGGTCTATACTTTACTTCTTGCTCCCATAAGATTTTAATTTCCTCGTACATAGTCTGCAGAGTCACCGCCGTCGCCTGCCCATACTGCTGATTCCGATACATGCCCGAATCCTGATACATCAGCGTATCAAGCTCGCGTTCCGCATGGTAAGCCGCCGTTCCTATCTGGATGTACGCCCCGTCCCCCGGAAATTTCTCCGCCGCCAAGGACTCCGGATAATGAATCTCATACAAGTTCTTGTCCTCCAAAAAACACACCGTATTCAGATCCGGCTTTAAAATTAATACATCCACCGGCAGAAGCGACAAGAAACGCAGGAAAAGCGCCTCACCTTCATTTTTGCAGCCCCCCATGTGTATAAAACAACCAATCTCCGGCATCCTCCAGCTCCCAAAAAGCTCCGCCTGATATCGCTTTAGCCAGCATAACAGGTACACAGCCTTTCCCGTAAGCCTGTTCAGACTCATCCCGCTCTTTTCCGCCTCTCCAAGCATAATTTTCATAAACGCCCTGTTCATCAGCTTCTGCAGTTCAATATTAGCGTGATATTTTATATTGTTTGATAAATCCATCAGCATCTGTTCTTGGTTTTGGTAATTCTTCCTGTGGATTCCATTGATTTCCTCAGGCGACGGCTGCGGTATCTCCTTATCTACAATGACAAGCTTTCTGTGATTCTGCTTAAGTTCAAGTCTGAACTGATACAGCATGTTCATATAAAGAAGTTTGTCTTCCACCCCGCTGATTCTGCAAAAGCAATTGTAATACACGTGAGAATCGGTTCCCCTCGCCTGTATTTCCTTCGTTATATCTGAAAGCCCTTTTCCCTCTATCCATGCATTGGTACAGTTGGTATATGTAGGTTTTCCCCCGTACAGCCTTTCCATATTCTGCCGGTTCTTCATCTCATCCCGAAGCTGTTTTAGGCAAAACTTTTCCGGGAACTTTCCCATTCCCGGAAGCTGAAGCTCAAAAGACAGCTTTGACTGCGGGTCAAACTTCAGGTAACTGCCATCGCCGTCATACTGCAAAAGCACAATATCACAGCCCGCCGACGCCAGTATCGCAAGCAATTTCAATTCATAATTGCTTACTGACCCTTCATACAGAATTTTAGGAATTTTCTGACTCCCTATCCGATTCACAATTCTCTCGAATTTGTAATAAAGCCAGCACATGAATTTGATATATGCATTGCGAAGCATGTTTTCGTTCTTGCCTTCCCGGCGCATGGCGTCAAGAGTGTCGTAAATAGATGCCGCCACGTTATTCCTCTGATAATCGTTCATGCGGGGAAGCCATTTCTTAAGACTGGCTCCTATAAACCCCGTACTCATTTGAAATTCCATGCCCATCATCTCTTCATAAAACGACAGATTTTTCTCATCAGGATTGGGAATCCTGCCCTCAATAATTACCCCCGACGTTCTCGCCTCTTCATAGTACCGGCATATGAAATCTCTGACAGCCTCATTATAGCCGTTCACGCGATAAAAATAAACCGCCCGGTCAGCACGCTTATTCAGTTCTACAAAAAAATCTTCTAAATTCCGAATCATTTTGCGTTCAAACATAAGCCCTATCATCAACTTTCATTCTCTTTCAATCAATAGTTCCAGTATATCATTTTTTCTACTTTACCGCAATCCTCGGATAAATTGGTTAATAAACTGATATCCCACCGCCAGATTCAGATTCTGACCGTTGTCTATCCCGGCCGTGCTGATTCCGATTACTTCACCATACATATTAAGCACGGCCCCTCCTGAGCTTCCGTGGGAAATCGGGGCTGTAAACTGTATCATATCCACACCGTCTATTTTACGAAATCCCGCAATAATACCGTCCGACACAGAATTAAACAATCCCAGCGGACTTCCGATTGCGACCACTTTCTCCCCACGCAAAAGCTTTTCATTTCCCTGATATACCGGAAGCGGATTCAAATCGCGGCGGATTCTGATTACCGCTAAATCCAGCACGGAGTTATATTTGATTACTTCGTCCGTAGTATAAGTCTGTTCCTCTTCCTCTATCCGTACAGAAAAGAAGCGTCCTCTGCTGGCAACATGGTGGTTCGTCAATATGTAGCCCTCTCTTCCAATCATAATACCCGAGCCGCCTCCAATCGCCTCGCCCCGGTCGTCATGCAGTGTAATCATAACGACTGAAGTTGCAAGTTTTGCAAGCTCTACAAATTCCAGTTTTCTTCTTCCTTCGGAAACCGCCGCTTTATGCTCCTTTTTACCGTCAGGCCTTTTCATGGCGCTTCTATCCGCAATCCTGTCGGCTTTCCTTGGTATTTGTACCTTGAGCGGTTCCCATTTAGACGGCTCATATTTCGGAAAGGAATCTTTTTTGAAATCTCCGACAGAAAATTTCTCCGACAGCCCCAAGTTCTCAAGTTCCCTTGAAATGTCCTCCCCATTCTGCAAAAGCAGCACGTCTATACCTGTCTGCGTAAGAAAATAGCAGAACAAATATTCTTGCTTTTTCGTAATGTTTTCTATTACAAATTTATAAGAGACATGCCCATCCCACTGTTTTAACATGTCAGCCGCCGCCTGTTCAAACCAGTACAGAAGCTTTACTGCAAAATTTCTCACAATGGAATCACTTACACTTGGAGTGATTTTCTTAAAAAGCCGGAGAGTCTCCGATAGAGCGGCTCCCACCGTCCTTTGTAGACTTCCATTGTCGGCAGCCGTCTGTAAATCCACAATCTCCCTGCCGCTTTCCAGCCATTTCTCATAACGTTGTAAGTAACGCCCTATATCCGTCTCCGTGCGCAGCGGAGGAAGGACCGCCATTCTCTTATACATGCCCTGCCCCGCGTTCATCCGCCTGCACAGAATACCGTCCATCTGTTCCACCTGCCTGCAAAGATTCTGATTCCACCCTGCAGCCCTTAAAAAATAAACATCCTTACAGTTTCCATGCAAACCGCCTCTGATGTTCGCAAAAGCTTCCAGCGTCATTATATTCATTACATTATATCTTATCCGAAGCATATCTCCACACATCTCTTTTGACATCCCATTCTCTTGAAAATATATATTCAATTATAAATTCTGTTCAAAAAGCGGCAACTACCTAAGCTGATAGGATTTATTTTCCATGTACCGCACTCCTTACATTACTGAAAACCGTTTCATGAGTAATTCTTTCTTCTGTCATTATCGCCATCTTTCTCGTCCATATAATACTGCGCCTGAAGTTGAAATAAAGATTTATATATGGAATTTTCCGACATCAGACTTTCATGTGTGCCCTGTTCAGCAATTGCGCCCTCCGCAAACAGCAAAATCTTATCACAAAATTTTGAACTCGCTAATCGGTGAGAAATATAAATCATTAATTTATTACCCACAGATTCATCAATCATTTTATAAATGTCATATTCCGCCTGAGGATCCAGGGCAGCCGTAGGTTCATCCATAAGAATCACATTACCCCTTCGCAAAAGCGCACGTAATATCGCTGTTTTTTGCTCCTCTCCTCCCGAGAGATCAATTCCTTCCTTATCATAATCACTATACAATAATGTATCTAACTGTTTAGGAAGATTATTAATAAAATGCATAAAACCAATTTTGTTTGCCGCCTCTTCAATTTCTTCATCTGTAATAGCTTCATTCCCCAAAGTTAAATTCTCTCGCAGTGTCAAGGCAAACAAGTTAAAATCCTGAAATACGGTTGAAAAAATCCGGCAATAATCTTCGTAGTTAATATCGCGGATATCCATTCCATTAAGGTAAATGGCCCCTTCTGTGGGATCGTAAAACCGAAGCAGCAGCTTAATAAACGTTGTTTTCCCGGCCCCGTTCTCGCCAACAATTGATATTTTTTCTCTTGACCGTATCGTAACATTGACATTACGCAATGCATACTTTTCCTGATTAGGATACCGATATCCTACATTTTTAAATTCAATCACAAAATCATCTTTTGATGATAGCGCACACCTTTTCTGCTGTCCCGAGCGAAATGTACTGGGTATATTAATAAAATCAAGATATTTTTTAAAATATTCTCCTCGATTACTAATCTCTATAAGTCCGTCAATAATTCCGCTGCATCCCGACTTAAAAGCATCCATTGCATTAAATACAAGGGAAAAATCTCCGACAGTAAAAATTTGAGAAACAATAATATTAAAGCCTAAAATCAGGTAGATCAATAATTCCTGCACTGCAGTCAATACTATATTAATTAATTTAACATTTCGTTCGGAATCTACGATTCTATTCTGTAATCTATAAAATTCAAATGAAAGATTTCTGTACTTTGAAAACAGAAAGTCCTGCGCATGATTCGAACGAACATCCTTCGCATATTTTAAATCACCGGCAAATCGCATAAACCATGTCATACGCCGATCCAATGGCCACAGTTCGTTATCCGTCTGATAACGGAGCTTATTCATTTTAGCATTCGTATACGCATTAATTATGATGACTATACCCACAATCAACAAAATTTTAAAGTCAAGTATGATTAGCATGCCCATGACAAGAACCAAAATCCAAATACTTGAAAAAAACTTAATCAAAGACGTGACCAGCAAATAGAAATTCATCGCCATAACACACTTTGTTGCTTTTGCAAAATTATCCATTGTTTCAGAATCCTGAAGCATATAATAATCAATATCCGCTATCTTTCGAAAAAGTCGGATAACCCCTTCGTATTCCAAAGTTTTCGTCTGTTTTTCCAGCTTTGATGCGGTCACTTGGTTCAAAACATTTAATGTCAACGTTAAACCTGCATATACCACCGCATAATAAATTACATTTTGATAGTCTCTTCCTGCGACGAATTCATCAATAATTAATTTAGGCAGATATAAAGAAGGCAGTACAACAATTCCCGATAAAATCACCGCAGCCGACAATGTTAGAAAAGCGGTCTTATCAATCTCATAAATAAACTCAAAAATATGTATCACATTATCTCTAATTCTTTTAATCGCTCCTTCAAGACCATCTCCCATCACTTAACTAAAACCTCCACTGCATTGATTATTCCATATATCCAATTCTATCACACAGAAAGCTATATTTGATAAATTTTTTGCAAATATTAATGTAACAGTTCAGCCCGCGCCATTCGCAAAACCGCACCTGCGGTGCTTTTCGCTGTTTTACAGCTGTTTTTGCTCATAAATGGGCGCTCAGCTCATATCGGATATGGCTGAACTGTTACATATTAATTTATTAGAAATTTAAGTCTGGAAAAAAGTAAAGTATGTAATATTCTTGAACTTTATGAAAAGTGCATATAAAGACGTATTTAAGGACGTTAATAAGTTTTTAATTATGGTATATTGTGATAAAAAGTAAATAATATTTGACATAATATCACAATAAATATATAATATAAGCAAATAATATTATTACATTTTACCTGATAGCAAAATAATATACGTCTTTAATTATCCCAAAATAATAAAAATACGTCTTTAAATAAAACTATCAGAAGGTGCGCACAGACAAAAGTTAAAGAAAAAGTAAGGAGGAAACGGGAATGAGTTTTTGGAATCCATTGACTTGTATTACAGGTTGTCTTGTTGTCTATTCAATTGGGGAGTTTTTGTCTAAGAAGACAAAAGGGGCAGTTTCATCATTATTATTTGCCTGCATTTTATTTATCGCGGGATTTTGGAGCGGAATCCTTCCCAAAGATGTAACTACACAGTCAGGTTTGGTTGCGGTAATGTCTAACTTTGGAGCGGCGTTTATGATAACAAATATCGGTACGCTTATTAATTTGGAGGATATGATTCGTGAATGGAAAACAGTTGTAATTGCAATCTTTTCAATTATTGCCATTGGTCTTATTTGTTTCACAGTCGGTTCACTGTTATTCGGAAGGGAATATGCCCTGATAGCAGCGCCGCCGATTGCAGGTTCAACAGTAGCAGGTATTATCGTAACTGGTATGGCGGAAGCAGCCAGCCGTCCCGAGCTTGCCGCATTTGCAGTTTTGATTCTTTCCCTTCAGAAATTTTTCGGTATTCCGATATCAACATTCTGTATACGTAAAGATTTAAAAGACAAACAGAACAGCGGATACTTCAAACAAGAAACAACGAACAAAAAGGAATTCAAACTGCCAAGCATGAGAATTTTTAAGGAAACTCCTAAAAATTTGAGAACAAACACCATTTATATCTGTAAGGTGGCATTGGTAGCATGTCTTGCTGATTTTGTAGGAAAAGCAACCTTGATTCCGGGTTCTCAGCCGGCGAATTATATTCTTAACCCGAATATCGCATACTTATTATTTGGTTTGATTTTTGCAAGAATCGGATTTTTAGAGAAAGATATTTTCGGAAAATCAAATTCTTCCGGAATTATAACCTTTGGTCTTTTACTTATGCTTCCAGGAAGTTTGGCATCCCTTACTCCGTCCGGTTTAGCAAAAATGATCGTTCCGGTATTTGGTATTCTTGTGCTCTGTTCTATCGGAATTATTGTAGTGTGCGGCATTGTAGGAAAGCTTCTGGGTTATTCCCCGTATGCTTCAGCAGCAATCGGCGTAACATGTATGCTGGCTTATCCTGCAACGCAGATTATCACAACAGAAGGCGTAGATTCCCTCGAATGGGAAGGAGACGAAAGGCAGAAAGCTATGGATTATATGCTGCCTAAAATGATTATAGGTGGATTCGTGACAGTAACAGTTGTCTCAGTTGCATTTGCAAGTGTTATTGGTCCGATGATATTCTAGTGCAGGAGGAGAAAGTAAATGGTAGGAAAAATAGCTATAGAAGAAATCGAGCGTAAGCGACAGGTTATTGATGAATTAAGCACATTTATTTGGAATAATCCTGAAGCCGGATTTAAGGAATATAAAGCCCATGAAAAAGCAGCGGCCCTTATGGAAGAAGAAGGATTCCAGGTAGAGCGGGGAGCAGGAGGCGTTCCGACGGCAATCAAGGCAGTTTACGGAAGCGGACATCCGGTAATAGGATTTATGGGTGAGTTCGATGCATTACCGGGCTTAAGCCAAAAAGTGTCTGTAGACAAGGAAGAAATAGAAGGACAGCCGTACGGACACGGATGCGGACACAATCTGCTCTGTGCCGCCCACGTGGGAGGTGCAATCGGATTAAAAGAGGAAATGAAGCAGCGAAACCTTCCAGGAACGATTATTTTCTTTGCCTGTCCTGGAGAAGAGCTTCTGACAGGAAAGCCGTTAATGGCAAAGGGAGGTGCATTTGAAGGTTTGGATGTTGCAGTTAATTTTCATCCTAATAAAATTAACGAGGCCACAACCGGAGTATCTACAGCTGTTAATTCTGCCAAATTCAAATTCTCAGGAAAAGCATCTCATGCAGCAAACGCCCCGGAAAACGGAAGAAGTGCGTTAGATGCAGTAGAACTCATGAATGTGGGCGCAAATTATCTTCGTGAACATGTGCCGTCTGACGTGCGGATACATTATACGATTACAAACGGCGGAATCGTGCCTAATATTGTGCCGGATAAAGCAGAAGTATGGTATTACATAAGAGCATTTTCAAGAGAAGTAGTGGAGGATGTTTATGAGCGTCTGATCCGTGTGGCAAAGGGCGCCGCTATGATGACGGACACACAGGTGGACGTGGAATTTCTAGGAGGCTGCTATAATACGCAGAACAACAAAGTGCTTGCAAATGTGGTTGCGGAGGCTATGAACGAAATACCTCAGGAACCATGGACAGAGCAGGAACTTGCATTTGCCGCGGCGCTGGATGAGAAAACGGCGGATTCTGCTAAAGCAACGGTGAAAAAATATGGACTGGAGTCAGGTACTCATCTGTATTCGGGACCAGGGAAAGTAACATGCTTTAATAGTTATGGTTCTACCGACATCGGGGATGTTATGCATTTAGTACCTACTGCATACTTTTTCACGGCATGTACAAATATGGGGGCGCCTGCCCACAGTTGGCAGTTTGCATCTTGTGCCGGCAGCAGCATTGGAGAAAAAGGTATGGTATACGCGGCAAAAACAATGGCTGTTTACGGTGCAAAGCTGATAGAAAACCCAGAACTCATTGCTAACGCAAAGGCCGAGTTTGACAAGCAGATGGAAGGACGCGTTTATAAAAGTCCGGTACCGGAAGGAATGAATGCACCGCAGTAAATATTTATTTTGTCAAAAGAAAAAGATCAGAGCGCGTGATATGCCCTGGTCTTTTTCAATACTATTTTTAATATTATAAGAAACGTATTTTGTAAATCTTTTCGGGTCTTCCTCTTGTAAAGGAATGATGCTCGCTTAACTCTTCAGCGACACCGGCGGACAATAATTTTTTCAGCAGACGGTTGGCGCTCCGAGGCGTAATATCCAGTGCAGAAGAAAGAGCCTGGGCGGTAATATTCCCTGAATCCAGCCTGCCTAATGCATTGATAAGCTTTTCCATATAAGAAAGAGACATGCCTGCTCTTTGAGACAAAGCCAAAATGTCTTTATCCGACAACGTTTCTGCGGAAGTTCTTTTGTCAAATTCGGATGGAATTGCAGAAGTACTGCCGGAAAGCTGTTGATTCAGGGCTGTAATTGCTGTCTGATTTTGAAGCATGGTCTTTAAATGCATTTCCTGCAGAAGAAGAGTGATGGATTCCTTAAGGATTTCATGGTTTGGGTAAACAAAGTAAGTTTTTACTCCTGCTTTTAACAAATCCGGCATAATATTGCTGAAACGGGTCACGGAATAGGAAATTTTTCCTTCACGCCAAAGGCGGATATGCTTGTGTTTGATATTTTCTTCCATTTCACAAAGCCGTTCCAAAGAGTACGAAGCGGTACTTTTATAAATCTGGTAGATGAGACTCCCGAAACGTCCTTGTCCCAAAATATGGTACAGCGGCATGTCTGTATGAGCCCATTCCAAAAGATCAAAGTATCCTTTCTTGAGGTAGAAGTCGTCTTCTTTATACTGGACTTGAAAAAAGGTTTCATAATAGCATAAAGCATTACTTCCAAAAGATACAAGCGGCCGGGAAAGAACAGGAACCCGCTTAAGTATAGCCGCATACGGCACAGGACCGCTTACAAGAAAACCATCATACGAAGATGCAAGTTTAACATAGAGTTCACCGACATGTGAAAAGTTATTGTAAATAAAATAAGAAAATTCACAATCATAGCTTTGTGAACGGAAATAGGATTCTACATAATCTTTTAAAAATTCTGTAAGTATTACTGCTACTTTCATTTTAAGGATTCTCCAGTTTTGTTTGTTATTTCTCTAATATACCTCATATATATCTTATTTTCAATCACTTTTATTTACTCTGATATTTATTAAAAGTCTTTACTCTCTGTTAATTTTTATATGGAAGTGTTATAATAGGAAAGATTATTTTTTAGGAGTATTATATACGATGAAAACATCTACATTACATTATAGTGTCGGCGCGCTTTTATACTGTCCGGCAAACAACGAAACCATTGTAAATTCACTGATTACACAGAAATTCGGCAGCCGTTTTTCTTTAGCGCTTTGCCTTGAAGATACGATAGCAGACCACCATGTGAAGGAAGCCGAGGATGCATTAATCCGTTCTCTAAAAACCTTGTCCAAGCTTTCTACTAAACAGAATTTTTATATACCGAAAATCTTCATCCGGGTCAGAAACAGCGGGCAGATTCCCGAACTTCTTGAACGTCTCGGCGACGCCCGTCAGCTCGTTACCGGATTTAATATTCCAAAATTCTGTCTCGAATATGCAGACGAGTATATAGATGCTGTCGTTCAGGCGAACAAACTATACGGACAAAAAATTTACATGATGCCGATTTTTGAAAACGCCGAACTCATTAATCTTCAAAAACGCCGTCAGATACTTTATACATTGAAAGAAAAACTGGACGCCATTGAAGAGCTGGTTCTTAACATCCGTGTAGGCGGCAATGATTTATGCCACGTATTCGGCTTTAGAAGAAGCGCCTGCGAATCCATTCACGACATAAAACCGATTGCTAATATTTTCGCAGACATTATTACCGTATTCGGGACCGATTATGTAATTTCCGGTCCGGTGTGGGAATATTATACAGGCGACAACTGGGACAATGGGCTTATGCGTGAGCTGTCAGAAGACCGCCTGAACGGCTTCGTCGGAAAAACCGTCATCCACCCGAATCAAATTGCTTTGGTAAATGCGGCTTACCAAGTCTCATCAAAGGATCTTGCGGACGCCCGTTCCATACTGAACTGGAATCCTCAAACCGGCTCTCTCGTTTCCGGCAGTATTTCCGGCGAACGAATGAATGAGCGCAAAACGCATTTTCACTGGGCGGAAAAGATTCTTATGTTGGCAGAAGTTTACGGAGTGAGGGAATAGACATGTATACGGAAAAAGAACTCGTCAGAATTGCTAAAAGAGAAAATAATAACAAACGGAGATATTTGGTAATAAACCGGCTTCAAGGAAAACATATTCCGGTCAGCCCCTCGGCAGCATTTCATATGTTCGATGCTTTGGCAGATACCATATCCTCGCAGTATCAGAACGAGCGGCTTCTGCTGATCGGCTTTGCGGAAACTGCAACCGCTATCGGCGCAGCGCTCTCCATAAAGCTTAATACCTATTACATGCAGACCACAAGGGAAATCATTCCTAACGTGGAGTATCTGTTCTTTTCAGAAGCCCACAGCCACGCCGCAGAACAGAAGCTTATAAAAACTGATTTGAACGCCGTCATAGGACAGACTGACCGCATTATCTTCGTGGAGGATGAAGTCACTACGGGGAATACCATTCTCAATATTATAGATTTGATTGTAAAAACCTATGACGCTTCAGTCTCTTTTTCCGTAGCGTCTCTTTTAAACGGTATGGATGAAACATCCCTGCATATTTATGATGCACGAAATATTCCGGTACATTATCTGGTGAAAACCGAACACTCACTTTACACAGAAATTGCCGACTCCTATATCGGGAATGGCGAATACCACATATGCCGTGGGGAGAATTGTTTGGAAAATCCCCAGTTCAAAGAGCTCACGGTAACAGGCTGCATAAACGCCCGCCGACTGACTGCCCCGGGTTCTTATCAGAAGGCGTGCGCCGCACTTTTCAATAACCTGAAAGAATATCTCGATTTTCCTTCTGAACGTTCCGTCCTCGTTATCGGCACGGAAGAATTTATGTATCCGGCGCTTTACACGGCTTTGCAGATAGAAAAAAGAGGAAATACGGTACGTTGTCACTCCACGACCCGCAGCCCTATTATGGCGGATTCGGCGCCGGACTATCCTCTCCATGTCCGTTACGAACTTTGCAGTCTGTATGACCGCAGCCGCAAAATCTTTCTATACGATATTAAAACGTATGACAAGGTTTTGATCCTTACCGATGCGGACAACAGCGAAACCGACGGAATCCATTCCCTCATCAGCGCCCTTGCCTCCCAAGGCAATCAGGATATTACATTCATAAGGTGGTGTTAATTTGAGAAGTTCTTATCATGAAAAAGACGTTATTTTACTTTTAAAGGACATAACCGGACTGGTGGCTCCGCAATCAACAGAGGAACGCGAACGCCTCATTCAGTCAGGGAGACACTATTGTGAAATGCTTCCTATAGAGTACGTACCCTCCGAAAAATATATGGAAGCATATCAGAATGCTTTAAAAAATTATTCAAAGCCTACGGCAGACGCCGTCGCAAGACTGGCAGACAAAATCATTCAGTTGAAGGGCAAGGATACTGTACTTGTATCTCTTGCACGAGCCGGCATACCCGCAGGCATTCTTCTGAAGCATTATATCAGCAGCAAGTATCATATCGACGTTCCCCACTATTCTATATCCATTATTCGCGGAAAAGGGATTGATAATAACGCAATGCGGTATCTACTGAAACGCCACTGTGCCGAACATTTGCTTTTCGTAGACGGATGGACCGGAAAGGGCGCTATATTGAACGAACTTCAAAAAGCCCTCTCTGTATACAAGGGCGTCTCAAGCGAGCTGGCAGTTATCGCAGATCCGGCAAACATCACCGAGCTCTGCGGAACTCATGAGGATATACTGATACCAAGCTCCTGCCTGAACTCCACCGTTTCCGGTCTTATAAGCCGGACCTTCTTAAGAGATGATATTATAGGGTCAAATGACTTTCACGGAGCCGTTTATTACGGGGAGCTTAAAGACTCGGACCTCTCCCAAAGCTTTCTGCATGCCATTGAATCAGAATTCACCCCAAACCCACCCTTGGAATCTTATTCATCAGCCGGTTCAGGAATGGAGGAAATCCGGGAGCTTTCCTCCATATACGGTGTTGAAGATATTAATCTGATTAAGCCCGGCATCGGCGAAACTACCCGGGTACTCCTCCGCCGCGTGCCTTGGAAGGTATTGATAAACAGTGACTCTCAGCATGATGAGGCGCTTGCGCACATTATCCGCCTTGCGGAAGAAAAAAATGTTCCTATAGAGTACCGGAAACTTACACACTATAAGACATGCGGAATCATAAAAAAAATGGCGGATACTTAATATAATGTCACAAACATTCAGCCGTCACTATTGCGAGTAGTGGCGGCCTTTTCTTCTTTACCTTGTAAATCTGATAAATCAAACGAACAAAGGTTGCAGCGATTTTTTTAATCATTTGTCAAAAACTGGATATTGTACAAATGATAATACTCTCCTTCTTCCTTTAACAATTCATGATGGGTTCCATTCTCGATTACTTTTCCATTTTTCATTACTATGATTTTATTTGCCAAAAAATGAATATGCTGTATTTTATGGGTAACCACAATACCAATTTTTTCTTTAAAATAGCTATCATATATTTTCAGTAAATCCATTTCCGCATTGACATCTAATGCTGAATCCGGCTCATCCAAAACAAAAAAATCCGCATTTTTAACAATTGCTCTAGCAATTGCTAGCCTCTGCCACTCACCGAAAGACAACTGATAACCACCAAACCAGTTTCCTACTATTGTGTCAATTCCTTTTTCTTTTCCTAATATTTTTGCAAGTCCTACCTGTTTAATTATTTCCTGAAGTTTCACATCATTATCTATATCTTGAAGGCTACCATATCCTACATTTTCACGAACGGAAGCTTCGTATTTAATATAATCTTGAAAAAGACAGCCTATTTTATTTAAATAGCTTACTTTATCTATATCTCTTAAATCTTTCCCGTTAACTAAAATCGTCCCCTCATAATTATTATAAAATCCCAAAATAATTTTTAATAATGTAGATTTCCCAGAACCATTTCTTCCTACAATCCCTAAAATTTCCCCTTTCTCCAAACTGCAGCTGACATCCTTTAAAGTATATACTTCGTTACCTTCATATTTATAATAAATATGTTGCAACTCTATACTCTTTATCTCCTCTATTTCTTCCGCTTCTTCCTTAGTTTTTCCATCTGTTTTTAGTTCTAAAAAGGTAAAAAGCAATTCAATGTCCAATGAGCTTCGAAATACATTACTCAATCCCGAAAATATTGCAGTAGTACCATCTTTTATCTTATCAACACATTCAATATAAGCAGTAACATCTCCTAATAAGATTTTATATCTCAATCCCTGAGATACCAAATATAAAAATATTACACCAGACATCAAATAATCAACTACTTCCAAAAACAAATTCATCAATATACTGCTTTTTTGAATTTCTAAATCTTGTTCTATGATTTTGCAACGTATTCTATCATATGTCTTAATGAAATACTCTTTCAATCCATATAACCTAATTTCTTTAAATGCACTTCCCATTGATATTAAATAGTTTATATACCATGCCTTTCTTTCTTGCACTGTTCTAGATATACTTACTAAATATTGCATATTTGCTATTTTTAAAGAATAAAAATACTGTATAACCGGAATAAACAACACTATTATTACTATCAACCATTTATAAACAACCAAAATCAGAATTGTTCCACTTACTGCAATTATATCCCTCAGAATACCAAAAAAGGAGTTCAAATAATTCAATAAATTTTCTCCTCTTTGAATCTGAGCTCTATTGATTATATCATATATTTCCGGGTCTTCATAATCAACTAGACTTAATTGGGAAGCTTTTTCTAAAATTTTTTCATCGACACTTTTACCAAACTTTAAATTAAACTGTATAATATAGTATTCATATATCTTTTCCAACATAATTTGAAATAATCCTATTCCGATATAAGCAAATACTACTAACAAAACCTGCTTTTTATTTAATTGAATATAATTTATAATTTTCTGCATCATAACCAATAACAAAGCCGGTATACTCCCTTGTACAATGGCAACACTTAAAACAATCCATATATATACTTTACTTTCTCCATTTACCATTTTCAAGCACTTTTGAAATACTCTTATCATTCGCTTGGCTACTCTTTCGGGATTTTTTGACACTTTTTTCATAAGATTCCTTTCTTAAATAGAGGAGAAAGAAACTTTCTTTCTCCTCTTCTCTCCCTCACATAGAGTTCTTGCAAATAAGTTAGATCTTTTCTACAATCAAATGAAACCCATCTATTTTTTCTATCTTTATCGTATCGCCTTTTTGAACTTTATCGTGAGTTATCCGAACACTTAAAATTTCTTTATCAAATTCTCCCTGCCCTTTGTAATTAATATCACTCTTGGCTATACCAACTTTTCCAACATATCTATTCCCTTTTTCACACTGTTTATATGATATAAAATATCTTAATGTTCCTACAATCAAGCAAATTACAACCAACAAACAAATGTTGCTGATAAAATTCTTTGCTATTAATACAATTCCCATTGCACAAATGATACCTGAGTTAACATTAGAACCTGCTCTTTGACTTTTTCCGTAAAATAACCAGATCGGAAGAGCACACGTCTGAACTCCAGTCACGGACTCCTATCGC
>CANAZK010000021.1 GCA_947366105.1 uncultured Lachnospiraceae bacterium
AGTGTCCGTAACAACGGAAGCCAACTGAATGTTGGAAACCGTGAGACAGTTTTGATTGGTCGAATTAGGCTTTGGAAGAGGAAACCAAAGTTATAAAAAATAGTGAATACATCTATCGAAAATTTACTTGACTATAGACCAATCACATTGAGAAATGAAAAAGAAAGAGCGATTTTTAAACTGCAGGAAGGTATTTGCAGAGGAATTAGAGAATTTCTTTATAACGAACACTTTACAGAAATTCATACACCTAAGATTGTGCAGTCTGGGGCAGAAGGGGGAGCTAACATTTTTACTTTAGACTATTTTGGACAAGAGGCATATTTGGCTCAAAGCCCTCAGTTTTATAAGCAGATGATGGTTGGTGTCTTTGAACGTGTCTTTGAAATTGCACCGGTATTCCGAGCGGAGAAACATGACACTTCAAGACATTTGAATGAATATACTAGTGTGGATTTCGAAATGGGATATATTAATAGTTTCACGGAAATTATGGATATGGAAATGGAAATGTTGAAATATACATTGGATTATTTAGCTGGGAATTACGAAAAAGAAATAGTACTGCTTAATCTTAAACTACCTGTAATTAAAGATATTCCTGCAATTAGTTTTCGAGAGGCGAAAATAAAAATAGCGGAGGTTTATGACCGCTCTGTAGTAGATTGGGAAGATTTTGAACCGGAAGAAGAGAAACTATTGTCGGAGATTGTTTTAAAAGAAACAGGAAGTGAATTTGTTTTTGTGACTCGATATCCAAGTGCAAAGAGACCGTTTTATGCTATGGACAGTAGAGAGAATACGAATGAAACGGAAAGCTTTGACTTGCTGTTTCGGGGACTTGAGATTACGACTGGTGGACAGAGAATTCACAATTATGAAGAACAGATTACTAAAATGGAAAAGAAAAATATGAATGTGCAATTATTTGAAAGCTATCTTATGATGCATAAGTGTGGTATGCCGCCTCATGGAGGACTTGGGCTTGGATTAGAGCGTTTCACAAGTAAATTATTAGGATACGAAAATGTGAGATTTACAACCTTGTTTCCGAGAGATATTAACAGATTAATTCCATAAAGTATACAATAATGACCTTAGACTGCAGATACTCTGTAATCGGGGTCATTTTTAAAAAGAGTATTAGGCGATACGCTTATTTTTTTAACTCGATACTACTTAACTATAAAGTAATATACTTCTTGATTGAAAATCTAATAATATTAAGTCATACCGGGTAGAATGTAAGCAACATATATCGGGAGTGAGGTGTAGGTTGCTTGTTAGATGAGAAGTATATTGCGAATAGAATAAAGGAACTCTGTGACAGAAAGCAGATGACCATGTATGCGCTGTCTAAAAAGACGGGGATTAGCCAGTCGTCTTTGTCGAACCTGATGAAAAGGGGAAGTACACCTACCTTTTATACATTAGAAAGGATTTGTGATGGATTAGGGATTACACTGCCACAATTTTTCTCTGATGATATGGGAAAACTGGAATTATCCTCAGAACAAAAGAAAGTGCTGAGAACGTGGGAATCCTTAACGGATAAAGAGAAAGAAGCGGTTGAAATCTATGTGAGAGGTATGAAATTGAAGTAAGATTGTAGGGGCTATCATTACTTGATGAAAATGGAAGAGGATTTTTCTCAACAATTCCTCAAGCAATACCAATGGAATAATTCATTCTTATGCGATTTTTTGAAATATTTGGAGAGCTACAGGAATGTATATTTCCGATAAGAAGTATCGTGGAGGAATACAAAAGCTGATAAATTTAGTTATCAGGCGAGGCTGTCAACGGTGGGCGTAGTCCATTTACTTACCGTTGACTGCCTCGCCTGGGCTGCTGTTTATTCGATTGAACAAATATTTTAAAATCTGATCTGCGCCTCAAAAGCAGGATGGATTTACTTTTTCTTTCGTGTCAGGAAAATTCCGATTATTGACCCTATAAGGATAATCGGTGCCAATCTGACAAACAACCACTCAAATGCGTGGAAAGCAACTCTGACAACAGCGGTTTCAGGATTACTATAGTCCCAACCTAAATAAGGGCTAATTAATACTACTAGGGTCACAAAAATTGCTGCTATGACTACACTCAATGAGATAAATAGCCAATGAAGAATTTTTCTTCTCGTAGTTTTCCTTTGTGCCAGCTGTAAGTTTATAACCTCTAATTTTTCTGAAATTGTTTTTAAATTATCAACTTCTGTTTCAATAACAGTTTCTCCGAGCAATGTGCTTACGGGTGTTTCAAACACTTCCGATATAGAGATCAACATATCAGAATCGGGAACTGATAATCCCTGCTCCCATTTAGATACTGTTTGTCTCACTACATTCAGCTTGATAGCAAGTTCTTGCTGAGAAAGTCCTTTTGATTTTCTGATCGCTTTAATATTTTCATTTAGCATTATAGATAACCTCCTTCCTTTTAGTCTTTGCCACAATTATATGAAGAATTGCCCGTTGCTACAAGCAACGAATTTTAACATTCAGGTATATCGGCAATTTTTGTTCCATTATTTCATGAAATTGTAATTTCTATTCATGTCATGGAATATCAATGAGTTTTTTGTGATGTTTAATTGATTTATATTGAGGAAGGCCGTTTGTTTGATATGAAGATGTACTCTTTGATGAAAGAAGAAATAAAGGAGCAGATTTAGTGTTGAAAGAATATAAGTTGAGTTTCAATATTTATGGACTGTTATTGTTTTTGATTATAATGATACCTAATTTTATTTGGTTTGCTGTTCCGGCGCCTAATGATGTACTAAGAGCGGATTCGGTTACAGGAGGGATTGATACTATAGTTTCGGTTTGTCAAGTATTGATGATTATTGCTGTGATGATTTGTTGTTTATTATATTTTGCAAGTTGGGTAGGGTATTATGCAGGTATTGTGAATATGGGTGTGATATTGGGCTTGACGGTTTCTCCGTGTTTAGCATTTTTGTTTTTTGCAATTGATAGAAAAAACATGATAGCAGTTATTCCGATGTTGCTGATATTATTCCGTTAAAGCGATATATTATATGGGAGATTGGAGGGAGTGTCTATGTTTATGGCAGTAAAACAGGCTTCTGAAAAATGGGGTATTTTTGATAGATGAGTCCGAGTTTTTTGCTCTGAAGGGAAAGTTTCCGGCGCATATCAAGAGGGACGCAGTTGGAAAATACCTGTGGATGCAAAGAAACCCGCCGATGGTCGTTACAAATCGAAAGAGAGTCTTTTAGTACAAATCGACTGCAATGGAAATTTTCCGGCAAAATGTTCAATCAAGATACCTATGAATCTTTCGATAGAACCAAATACAACCCTATGTACAACAACGAACGTGCATAAGTCCATGTAAGGTACCAAATGGTTCGTTTCTGTGTATTAATCCCAATTCGCTGATACGCATAGGAAATTCACGATAAGAACGAGGTTCCATCTTAAATGTGTCAGGATGTTTCTTAAAGCTGACGGTTCAGCATTATTGGAGTGGATATTTCTACGTACCCTTCTTTTGCGTGCAGCTTTCTCCAATAGTCAATCAATAAATTTTTTAATATCAGTCCCTTTGGAAGGAAAATGGAAATCCCGGTTCTTCTTCAAACAGTGCAAATAAGCCTAATCCTTTTCTTGGTTTTCTATGATGTCGCCTTTTTGCATCTTCTAATCGGTTTAAATATTCCTCTAGCAAATCTTCACTTGGAAATGATGTGCCGTAAATTCTAGTAATCATTTTATTTTTTCATCACCCTGCCAGTATGCACCTGCAATGGACAACGGCTCAAATGATTTCCTCATCTTCCGGCAGTCGTTAAGCATTTCGATTTATAGGTCTCATTTCTTTCTTCCATAGCTTGCAAAGCTTTTTTCATCTCTGCTTCAATTTTGGTATTTGGATATAGCCTTTTGACTGCCTGTGCAGTCGTATGCCTAAACGCATTTTTCCACGCTTCCTCCTCAAAAGTGGCCTCTTGGATGGAAACATCTTTCATTTTAATCTTCTTTTTACAGACATTATCATAATTCCAAAGCATTTAAGGTACTTTTAGGGCAGGGAGTTTTTGACAGCATTTCAATAGTTCACAATTCTCGTATGTTTTGTGCTATACTGTTTTATAAGATTCTGTTTCTATCATTTTTGCTCTTATCAGGGTTTAGAGTATTTTTGGTATATGCGATATGAAACCGACAGGTTATTATGAACTGGATAGGCTGTTTCCCAAAATGTGCCAATAATTATGAGTAACTGAATTTTAAGGAGAAACATAGATGCAAGAAATAATTGCATATGAAATGGTATTCGATAAAATATTGAGTATCAGAATGGTATATTTTGTGTTCCTTTTCAAAAAAATACTGGGATGAGTATATGAGAATATATAATGAATGTTTTTCTTTATTTGCAAAATGGAGTAATAGTAGGTGCTGTTTCTTGCTATGGAAATGAGTTAGATGATTTAATTGTTGAGAAATCGTTTCAGGGACAAGGGATAGGACAAAAATTGTTATTATGGGGAATGAATCATATAAAAGAACAGGGCTATGAAGAAATTGTTTTTATGAGGAGAATTCAATATGGGGCTATTTGATAAATTCAAGAAGAACAAATTTTACGACGGTTTCGAAGAATGGCTTGACGAACAGTTTGCAAAACAGAAAGCGGACGCTGCAGTCGCTTTCTGTTTCAACTTATACGAGGATTCCGAGCATCATTGGTCGGTGGAATTGGTCGGCACAAGTAGGTTTTCAGAGCAGGATACAGATTGGGCATGTGCGGAGGTGTTTGCCATACGTGAACATCCATATGTTATTTATTATGAAGGAACATTTCGGGAGGTTTTGGTAATCTTTAAGAAATGCGCTGCTGCTTATCTCGATAAGGGCAGATATAAAGACATACTGAAAGAGAGGGCCGGAGTCGGAATCGGTTTTGTAGACGGCGATTTAGAATTGCTTTATCAAAATCCAAACTACTGTTCTTCATCAGAGCAGTTTTGATATGACGATGGAAGAAAAGCAAAAGCGACTTCAGAAACAGTTTGAGAAAAATCTAAAATATATCAGTCAAATGGAAATTTCAGTCGAAACGATTGAAAAACAATTTGTGAACGATAACAAACATCATTGCATGCCGGTGGGAAAGGCGCATTTTCCGACCGGAAGAATTATTGTAGCTGACCCGTTAGCATACCTGCCGTCTAATGAATATTCACCTGAACTGGAAATAAAGATACCAAAGTCGTTAGATATGTTTGTGCTGCTTCTACTAAAGAAAGTGCAGTTGCAGCAAATGAAAATGAAGTGATGTCAGGATTTCCGGTGGATGCTGGAATGATGACTATATGCGATGTAAAAGTAGCGAATGAATATCGTGAATTCTTAGCACAATGGTATAAGGAAAATCCGGGTAAAAATCACTATGATGATTACTTTGCAGCTTTTTTTGCACAAAGCTATGAGATGTTTCCGGCTTCGGAGATGGTTTCTATCAAGGTTACATCGGATATGACAAAAACGAAGAAATTTGCTAGATTATCATACCAATGGTGAATCCGAATTTATTTGAGGATGACGATACTGTAGATGGAGTGTTGTTGTAATGAAAGCAAAAAAAGTAGATAAGAATTTTGCAATAGGCATTTTCTCCTCGTCTTCGCCTGTTTCAGTAACAGTTCCTATGCGATATAAGCGAGGAAAAGAATATTTGATATCTAAAGGAATTCGTATCATTGATGGAGAACTTTTTGGAAAACAAGATTATTATCGTTCCGGCAGCATTAAAGCACGTGCTGACGAGTTCAATCCATCCGAAAAATATTATTGGTTATTCTGATACGACAGCTTTATTGCTGGGGATATATGCAAAAACAGGGCTTGTTACTTTTTACGGTCTTGCGTTAGCGTCTTCATTTGGAGAATTTCCTCCGTTTGTAGATATGACATTTGATAATTTTAAGTCGGTTATTTGTGATGGAGTTGTGTTGCCTTATGAATATAAGATGCCCGATATATGGACTGACGAGTTTATCAACTGGAGGAAGACTCTCTCAAGGATGCTTGTACAATTGAAAGAACATTTTCATTGTTAAAGCTTGCCGGGGTGTTTGATAGAATTGGTGGAATTATTCTTGGAAAACATGAAAAATTTGATGACAATGGGACGGGTAGAAAGCCGCATGAGATTTTATTAGAGATATTAGATGATTATAAAATTCCATTTTTAGCTGAATTTGATTGTTGCCATACGCATCCAATGTTCACAATGCCTATTGAGTGTCATGTCGAATTGAATGCAACAGCCAAGACTGTCAGACTTTTGGAACATCCTTTGGAGGAATAAAAAATATGGATAAGTTATTGATAATTATTTTCCCAAAAAATATGAATGACGTTTAACTTTTTTGAAAAATAATTAACAGAGATTCAGTTGTTGGGTCAGGAGTTGTTTGATATGATTGTACTAACAAAGTCAATGCCAAACAGCTGAAGGAGACGTTTATATGTCATTAGGAAAAGTGATTAGAAAGTATAGAAAAATTAAGAACCTGACACAGGAGGAAATGGCAGTACGGCTAGGGGTGACGGCACCGGCAGTGAATAAATGGGAAAATGAAAATTCTTATCCGGATATTACGCTTTTAGCGCCGATTGCCAGATTGTTGGACATTTCATTAGAAACATTATTGTCGTTTCGTGAAGATTTGACAATGGAAGAGATAAACGAGATTACTTGTGAAGCAGATTTAAAATTAAAAGAAAAATCGTATGATGAGGCTTTTCGCTGGGCGAAGAAAAAGCTGGAGCAGTACCCAAATTGCGAGCAGTTAATTTTAAATATTGCGATTATTTTTGACGTTGGGCGTATAGTACATATAGTACAGAATGCTCAAAATGAAGCGGAATATGACGAATATTTTTGTTCTCTATATGAACGGGTATTAGATAGTAATGATGAAGCAATACGCATTGGGGCGGCCGATTCTTTGGTTGGATTTTATATGAGAAAAGAGCAGTATGATAAAGCGGAGAAATATTTAGAATATTTTTCTATACAAAATCCAGAAAGAAAAAGAAAACAGGCTCAAATTTATGCCAAGACAGGCAGGGTAAGGGAATCGTATAAAGCGTATGAAGAACTTTTGTTTTCGGATTATCAAAGAGCCAGTATGGAACTGCAGGGGATGTATATGCTTGCCTTGCAAGACAGTGATAGAAAAAGAGCGCACAGGCTTATAGCTAAACAAAAGGAATTGGCAAGATGTTTTGAAATGGGGAAATACTATGAAGTTTCATGTGGACTTGAACTTGCAACATTGGAAGAAGATGTAGAGACTGTGCTTACTGTTATGGAGGAAATGCTTTCAAGCACGGAACAAATTGATGATTTTAGAAATGCGCCGCTTTATGAACATTTGGATTTTAAGGAATTAAGAGGGGATTTTATAGCGGAAATGAAAGAAAACCTGCTGAAATGTTTTCGCGATGAAGAGACTTATGGATTTTTGAAAAATGACGAGAGGTGGCAGAGGTTGGTAAAGCAGTAGGAGAACTATTTTTCCCTTATCAGATTTGTAACGTCCTATAGGAACAATTAATTATAGGCAATTGACAAATCAATTTTTTTGTATATAATGTAATTAGTTCACAAAGTGAACATTATAGAGGAGAAACAGATATGGGAGAAATCAATGAAGAGATTTTAGAAGCGTGGCTGCAGCTGACAATCGCTATCGACAACGAAAAGATTGTATCAGAAATGCCTTTAAACGAGATATTGATTTATCGCTATCTTTATTGTAATCAAGATAAAGATGTGACAGCGACAGATCTTTGCAACGCGATAGGCATGCTGAAGTCACAGATGAACCGCACATTGACATCTATGGAAGAAAAGGAACTTATTTATCGACTGCGTTCCAGTCAGGATAAGCGTCAGGTTTTCGTGCTTTTGAATATGGAACATACTTCGCTGTATGAAAAAGAGCATGCACGAATCTTGAGAATTGTGGATAGATTGATTGAGCGTGTGGGAATGGATAACGCAGAAAAGACGCTGAAACTTTTTAAGTTGATTGCCCGTATCGCAAAAGAGGAAATTAATTAAACAAGGAGTAAGGTATGTTAAAGAAAAAGAAATTTTGGATAGGCGTTATCATTACGGTGTTGGTATTGATGATAGGTGTTTGTGGTTTTGCCGGCAATTATTTAGTTAATTATGCATTGGTAGTAGATGAGAATGGTAATATAGGCTCGATGAATGGAGAGACGTATAATGGACGTCAGGACACAGAAGCACAGGCATATTATGATGAATGGGTACAGCATCAGCAATTGGAGGAATGGACGATAGAGAGCGAGTATGGCAATCAGCTGTGGGCGCAGGTATATGAGGGTAGTGAGGAGTCTCATATTTATGTATTGGCGGTTCATGGCTATACGGTTGATCACCGCGATATTGTTCCGGCAATTGTACCGTTTGTGGAAAAAGGATGGCACGTTGTGGCAGTAGATCAGCGTGGCCGCGGCAACAGTGAGGGCGACTATTTGTCTATGGGATGGCTGGAAAAAGATGATGTCATTCAGTGGACAAAGCGTATCTGTGAAGAAGATGAGGAGGCGCAGATTGTTCTGTATGGAGAATCCATGGGTGCAGCGACGATTATGATGGCGGCGGGAGAACGTGAATCACTGCCGGAGCAAGTGGCGGCGGTTGTAGAAGACTGCGGTTACACAAGCGCTTATGATATGTTCAAAGACCAGCTGAAAGAGCGTTTCGGTCTGCCTGCTTTCCCGTTTTTGCCGGCTGCGTCGGCAGTAGGGCAGATGCGTTTGGGCTTTA
The DNA here is from genome assembly GCA_947366105.1 of uncultured Lachnospiraceae bacterium. Taxonomy (GTDB): domain Bacteria; phylum Bacillota; class Clostridia; order Lachnospirales; family Lachnospiraceae; genus Faecalimonas. The sequence goes on from CANAZK010000021.1 coordinate 8,848, forward strand.
CATTCTATGATGCAGATGCAAAGGCACAGTTGGAGAAAGCAACATTGCCGATTTTATTCATTCATGGCGGCGCTGACGACTATGTTCCTACGAGCATGGGAGAAACGTTATATGAAGAATATGAAGGAGAAAAGCAGCTGCTTATTGTGGAAGGCGCCGGGCATGGTCAGAGCGCCGATGTAGATCCGGATACATATTACGAAACGGTCTTTTCTTTTCTAGAAAACTATGTAAAAGAATAACGGATGAAATAAAAAGGGATGGCGTGTTTTAGTGACGTCATCCCTTTTATTTTTATGTCTGACAACAGCAAAGTTTTCTGAAATTAGAGTAAAAATTATAAAAATAGATTTTGTTTAAAATTGGCATAATTGCACAATATTAAAATATTTAATATAAAAAATTAAATATATTGACGAAACATGTAATATAAATTATAATAGATACAATAAAATATGACAAAAAAAGGAGGAAAAGTATAGTGAAAAAGTTTGTGATTAGACGAGCGTTGACAGGGATTTTGACAATAATCATAGTGTTTGCATTAAATTTTGTGATTATACAGATGGCGCCTGGCGATCCAATTACGACACTGATGGGTAAGGAGAATAACAGTCCGGAGATGAGGGCGGCTTTAGAAGAGAAGTATGGGCTTGATAAACCGCTTCCGATGCAGTTGGTCAGTTATCTGCAGACGGCTATGAAAGGAGATCTTGGGACTTCTATTATATACAACAGACCTGTGTCGGAAATGATTGGCGAGAAGGTCGGGGCAACTGTTCTGCTCGGACTTACGGCGGCGCTTTTGGCGGCGGTTATTGGAACCATAATGGGAATCTTTGCTGCCAGAAGACAAGGAGGAGCGTATGATGCGGTGTCATCAGGAGTTTCTTATGCGTTCAACTCTATGCCCGCATTTTGGCTGGGGCTGATGCTGATTATTCTTTTCTCCAGTATTTTAGGGTGGTTTCCATCTTATGGTATGACGGATAACCGTGCGTCTTATACAGGAATGGCGTATGTGGCGGATGTTTTAAAGCATATGTTTTTGCCGGTGCTAACACTTACGCTTGTACTCATCCCACAGTATTTTAGAATCGCAAAATCCTCGGTTCTTCAGACTTCCAATGAAGATTTCATCACAACGTTACGTGCAACAGGAATGAGTGAGAAGAAGATTTTTAACAAATACATATTCCGAAACGCCATTTTACCAACAATTACAATTTTCGGTATTTCTATGGCATATTTGATAACAGGAGTGACACTCATTGAAATTGTGTTTGCATGGCCGGGAATGGGACGTCTGATGATGACGGCTATTACACAGAGGGATTATCCGACATTGATGGGCATTTATCTTATTATGTCAATTTCGGTTGCAGTTGTAATGCTTATTGTAGATATTGTGTATGCAATGCTGGATCCAAGAATCCGTTATGAATAGAGGTGGACTATGAAGAAGATATCAATCAAAAAAATTTGGAAAACAATTGTGGGGGACAAACAACTTCTGGCAGGCGTTATAGGACTGATTGTTTTGCTTATCTTAGCGCTTGCAGCACCTGTGTTTGCAACAGAAGATCCGTACCATTTTGGTAAAGATATGCTGGTTGGACTTGGTGAGAATGGGCATATATTGGGTACGAACCATATGGGACAGGATGTATACAGTATGATTATTTATGGAATACGTACATCCCTTAGAGTCGCAGTTATTTCAGCGCTTATTTCAGGTGCATTAGGCGTCTTGATTGGAGGGGTGGGAGGATTTTTTGGAGGAAAAGTTGATACATTTGTTTCAGAGCTTATCAATGTATTTATGATGCTTCCAAGCTTTTTCCTGATTCTTCTGATTGTAGCGATGTTTGGAAACAGCATTACAAACGTTATGATTGTAATAGGAATTACAACTTGGCCAAGCAATGCAAAGCTTATGAGAGCACAGGCGCTCTCCCTTAGAGAAAGGGTGTTTGTAAAAAGTGCAAGAGCAATGGGGGAAACAAAACGGCAGATTTTGTTTAAATATATCATACCGAATGGAATTTTTCCGGTAATTGCGAATACAACTATGGGAATGTCAAATGCGATTTTGACAGAGGCGGGTCTGTCGTTTTTAGGACTTGGAGATCCGGGAATCATAAGCTGGGGACAGATGATTTATACAGGCAAGCAGTACATAACAAGTGCTTGGTGGATTTCTGCATTTGCCGGAGTAGCCATTGTGATAACTGTGCTGGTGTTTTATCTGTTGGGGGACGGATTGAACCATGTTTTGGATCCGAAATATTCTAAGAAAAGAGGGTAGGATATGGAAAAATTGCTGACATTAGAAAATGTAAATGTATCATACGTCAATAAAGAAAAAAAAGTATATGCAGTTAGAAATGTGTCCTTTTCTATTGAAAAAGGAGATTCACTGGGAATTGTGGGAGAATCCGGTTCGGGAAAATCTACGCTCGCTATGGCGCTTTTAAGACTTCATAATGAAAATTTAACAGAGATTACAGGAAAGGCGCTGTTTTCGGGGAAAAATCTTTTGGAAATTACGCAGGAAGAGATGAACGAATTGAGGTGGCAGGATATCTCGGTTGTGTTCCAAAAAGCTATGAATGCTTTAAGTCCTGTACATAGAATCGGCGAGCAGGTAGAAGATATTTATCATATACATGTACCGCAGGCATCTAAAAAAGAAATTGAGGAGCGAATGATTAAATTGTTGAAACTGGTCAACTTACCGGAAAGGGTTTATCGTTTGTATCCGCATGAAATGTCGGGAGGAATGCTTCAGCGTGTTGCGATAGCTGTCAGTCTTCTGCATGATCCGAAGCTTGTTATTTTTGATGAGGCGACGACCGCTCTTGACGTGGTAACGCAGGGGCAGATTTTGGAAGAAGTTGTACAGATGGAAAAAGAAATGGATATGACTAGAATTATGATTACCCATGACATGTCGGTTGTAGCGGCATCCTGCAATAAGGTGGCAGTTCTGTATGCGGGGGAACTTATGGAGGTGGGTTATGTAAAAGATATTTTCAAGAATCCAATGCATCCATACACCCAGGGACTTCTTAATTCGTTCCCATCATTGAAAGGAGAATGTGAAGTGCTCCATGCAATTCCGGGATTTTTACCGGATTTGTCAAAACCGTCAGAGGGATGTATCTTTGCGCCAAGATGTCCTCATGCAGATGACAGATGCCGCAGAGAAAAGCCGGTACAACAAACAATGAAGGATACAAGGCAGGTAGCCTGCTGGTTACACCAGGGAGGTGAAGAGAATGAGTAAAGAAAAAAAGATACCGTTTGTATCAGTAAAAGATGTGGCGATGTGGTATCCCTACCATGGGAAAAGTAAGAATAAAGAGCGTGGTGAAAAAGATTGGATTAAGGCGGTAGACGGCGTCAGCATTGATATCGAAAGGGGAGAGATCCTTGGAGTTATTGGAGAGTCCGGCTGTGGAAAGTCAACCCTCGGTAAAATTTTGACAAGATTGGAAGACCCGACAAGGGGAGACTGTCTGATTGATGGTGTTTCTACAAAAGAGATGATTAAAAAAAGTAATAAAGAATTCAGAAGTACTGTACAGATTGTATTTCAGAATCCATTTGATACATTTACTCCAAGAGATACTATAGAGAAGATTCTTTTAAGGCCGCTTAAAAACTATAAAATAGGCTCTGATGATGATGAGAGACGTAAGATGTGCGTGGAAGCGTTAGAATCAGGAGGACTTTATCCGGCAGAAGATATTATGAAGAGATATCCGCACGAGTTGTCCGGAGGACAGCTGCAGAGAATATCCATCATTCGTTCTATGTTTCTGAATCCTGGATTTATTGTGGCGGATGAGCCGGTTTCTATGCTGGATGTCTCGGTAAGAGCGGACATTATTAACATGCTCATTGATCTTAGCAAGAATAAGGGCGCTGCTGTGATGTTTATCAGTCACGATATTGCATTAACAAGATACATCTCCGAACATATTGCCGTTATGTATTTAGGAAGGATTGTGGAATATGGAACTGCGGATGATGTGGTAAAGAATCCGAGGCACCCTTATACAAGAGCTTTGATTTCCAATTGTGCATCTATTGACCCGGAAGATAAGCAGGAAACGATTTCGATTGAAGGGGAACCGCCGACACCGTTGAATCCGGGACCGGGGTGTTATTTTGCACCGAGATGTTATATGGCGTGTGAAGAGTGTTATAAAAAATATCCGGAAAGTATAGAAGTTGGAAACGGACATTGGGCATCGTGTCCATATGCCCGTGAGGAAATGTAAGGAAGTCAGATACCTTTAAATGTTTGAGGTATTTTACTTATAAAAGAAAAAGGAGGAACAAGAAATGAAAAGGAAACTGGCGAGACTGATGGCAGTAGTTCTTGGTGCATCAATGCTTATTGCAGGATGCGGAAAACAAGAACAGGGAACCGCTTCTAATGAAGGGGAAAAAGGCAACGGGGGAGGTACATTTATCATCCGTGCAACAGGAGATCCAATGTCTTTTAATCCGGTAATTAATGCGGATGACAACGGATATCCAATTTTTCAGAATATGTATCTGAGACTTTGTGCGCTTGATTCAAGTAAACAGAATCTTGTGCCGGAAGCAGCTAAAGAGTGGGAGTATAATGAGGATGCAACAGTGTTGACATTTAAGCTTCGTGAGGATTTGAAATGGACAGATGGTGAGCCTTTGACAAGTGAAGATGTAAAGTATACGTTTGATGGTATCAAAGAGAACCCGCAGTATTATTTCAGTTCCAATATGCAGAATGTAGCATCTATTGAGACGCCGGATGAATATACAGTTGTATTCAATCTTGCACAACCGGATGCTTCTTTTGTAAAAATTCTTGGATGGTATGCAACATTTATTATCCCGGAACATGTTTACAATAACGGAACAGCGTGGACAGAGAATCCGGCGAATATGGAGCCTGTATCATGTGGACCATTCAAACTGGAAGAATATAAACAAGGTGAGAGTATCACGCTTGTGAGAAATGAAGATTATGCGGAACCGGCAAAGCTCGATAAACTTATTTTCTCTATTATTCCGGATGAGGCAACGGCAATCCAGGCTGTCAGAAACGGTGAGATAGATTTCTTTGAGAACTTCCCGGCAGCTTCCGTAGCTGAACTTGAGACGGATGAGAATCTTCGTGTAATTGTAAATCAATATCCTTCACCGATTAGAATGGTGTTCAATACAAAAGCAGAAAGTGTATCTGATGCAGCGGTCAGAAAAGCGATTGCGACGGCAATCAACCGTGAAGAAATCTCGGAAAAAGTATTTCATGAAATCCAGAAACCGGAGTATAATCTGTATCCGTCAATGATTGAATGGGCAACAAACTCTGAGAATACAGCGCCGAAATTTGATACGGCGGCAGCTTCCAAGATTTTGGAGGATGCGGGATACAAAAAAGATGCCGACGGATACTACATTAAAGGTTTAACAATTGATGTATTTGAAGGAGCTGGATATCCTGATACGGCAAAATTAATTCAGGCAACTCTTGCAGAGGCAGGAATCGGTGTAGAGATTCAGGTAAGTGAGTATAATGCATGGCAGCAGAAAGTGGGAGACAACAGAGACTTTGTAATCCTTCTTATGGGAGGATTTATGGGACCGGACCCGGCGGCGCTTGCAACAAGAGTACAGACAGATATGACATTTAACTGGGGTAGTTACAGCAATGCACAAGTGGATGAACTCCTTGCGAAAGGTGCGTCGACAAGTGACGAGACAGAACGCGCAGGATATTACAAAGAAGTACAGAAAATTCTTGCAGAAGAGCTTCCGTATCTAAATATTGTAAATTTTGCAGGACCTGAAGTAAACAGTACACGTTTTGAGAATCTTCCATATGATGGACAAGGCAAATGGGGCTGGGCTGATTACTCACACGTAGAACTTGTAAAATAAACTGATTTGAGAGAAAGAGCGGAGACTTATACCGCTCTTTCTTGGAAAGGAGATATAATGAAGAAGATTTATGAAGAATTGATTCATGCGGTACCGGATTACAAAACTTTTTTTACTTTTGAAGAGATGGAAGAGCATTCTAAAAAACTGGCGGCAGATTACACGGAATGTGTAGAAATTTTTAAAATTGGAGAAACAAGAGATGGGGCGGACTTGAATTGCCTGAAAATAGGAAACGGAAGCCATACAGCGTTGATGTTTGGCTGTCCGCATCCAAATGAGCCGATTGGAACCATGATGCTTGAATATTTTTCGGAAGAACTGGCAAAGAACAAAGAACTTCGGGAGGAACTTGATTATACATGGTATATTGTAAAGGTATGGGATGTTGACGGATTGAAATTGAATGAAAAATGGCTGAAAGGTCCATACACTTTATATAACTATTCAAGAAACTTCTTCCGTCCGGCCGGTCATCAGCAAGTGGACTGGACGTTCCCTGTAGATTACAAGGAGTTGCATTTTGCAAATACAATTCCCGAGTCAGAGGCAATGATGGGGTTGATTGATAAGATTAGGCCAGAATTTATTTATTCACTTCATAATGCAGGATTTGGCGGTGTGTACTGGTATCTGTCATGGCAGACGCCAGAGATTTATGAGGCTATGAGAGAAGCTACAAGAAAGCAGGAAATTCCAATGCATCTAGGAGAACCGGAAGCGCCGTATTGTGTTGAATGGGCGCCCGCCGTATATCAGGCTTTGGATATCCATGCGGATTATGATTATCTAGAAAAATATGGAAATATAGATATGAAAAATGCAATCAAATGTGGGACATGCAGCGCCGCATATGCAAAAGAGGTATGCAATGCATTTACGCTCCTTACGGAAGAACCATATTTCTATGATAAGAGAATTACAGATATGAGCGAATCGGATATTATGCGCTGCGATGCTGTACTTGCGAAAGTAGAGGAAAATGAGAAATGTAATCGCTTCATTAAGGAAACGCTTGCGATTTCCCAAGAGTATATGGACAAGAAGAATCCATTTTTGATGGCATTAGAAGCTTTTTCTGAGAACGACAGTGGTGATGCCACAAAAAAGATGATCAAGGAAAATCCGGATTATCAGAAAAAGGCTACAGTTGCTGAAAAATTTGACAATTTGCTTGTGTCAAAATTCTATAAAGCCCTTAGTTATGGAATGTTAATTCGTGCCAATGAATATGAACTTCAGAAGATGGAAGAGACTGGGGAAATTGCGCCGGAAAAAGAGAAAGCCCTTAAAAATGCGGCAGTGATTGCAGAGAAAGCCCATAGGGAACTTGCTGATTATTTGGAAGAAAATATCAATTATCAGGTGGTGCCGATAAAAAAACTGGTTTCAATTCAGCTGGAGTGTGGTATTATTATGGCGGAGTATTTAAAGAGCCATAAATAATTGCAAAAGAAAAATGAGGATAAACCAGATGGATATGATCAATAAGATTAATGAGGGATATGCAGGTCTGACCAGAAAACAAAAGATGATAGCGGATTATATGCTGAATAATATTGAAAAAATGTCTTTTTCCACATTAAAAGAGCTTAGTGAAGAGTTGGGTGTCACGGAGGTGACAATTCTTCACGCCTGCAGCGCGTTGGGATTTGAAAGTTTTAACGAGGTAAAATATGAGAGTCGTAAGTATATTAGTTTGATGGAAAAAGTGAATCTCCATCGGGAGATGAGTTATACGGCGGCGAATATACCGAAGGGCGACTTGAAAAATCATCGGAAACTTCTGTTCGATATTATAGATGAAGAGGCACGCCAGGCGAAAGAGTATGCAGAGGAAGCTGATATAGAAGAGCTGTTTGAAGCGGCGGAGATGTTTCTTTCCAAACGAAAAATTATATTATGTGGAAGAGGTATTTCCAAAATTTTGGCAGAGTCCATGGCTATTCACCTTGCAGGAGTGAACATTGCGTCTACGGTTATGGATACGGAACTTAATGACAGTATACATATGGCGCTGCCAATGTTTGATCAGGATACGCTGGTTGTGAGCATTTCATTCCCTGATTATTATTTTATGACAGACAAGATTGCAGAGTATGCCCGAAAAGAGGGTTGCGTAGTTCTTGTGATCACAGATTCCTCTAAGGCGTCGATTGTAGAATTTGCGCATCGGGTACTGACGGTTAGAAGCAGTACAAGACTTTTTTTAAACACGCTTTCTACACCAATGGCGCTTATAAACGCGCTTGGCTCCGCGCTTGATATTATAACCAGTTACAGAAAGGATGAAAGGGCTTTGAAAACAGAGCGGTTTGATCAATTGTTTACAGATAAGTCATAAGCAGAATCAAGAGGCTAAAAGTCAGTATTAACTGATAGCCTCTTTTTTATGGAATAGGAAATTCCTTTGGAATCCTATTCCATAAAATACACACTTCGTGTGAAGATGCGCAGCTCGCGGAGAGGAGTTTATTGCTTCGCAACCGCTCGCGCGCGTAGAATGTGCAATGCACATTCTTTTTTATTTTTAAATAGTGCGGACTGAACTGTTATCAATTTAACGAAAAATAGTGAAGTCGTGTCCTAAATATGGTATATTAGATGGAAAGCTCGGAAATGGGATTCTTTGTTTGATTTAGATAAACTGGGGAGGTGAAGCGGTGAATTTTTTTGATTATATACAAAATGATTCCTTTTTTAAACCATTAGTATTGAAATACCGAAGGATATACTATGATTGTATTCAGATTTTAATTGAAAAAACGAAAGAACTTCCGGTACTGTATGAATCAGACGCGAAAGACAGTATTACAATTTATTTGAAGAATACAGGTATAACAGAGATAAAGAAAAGTATTCAGGATGATGCGGACGGCATGGAAGAGGCGGCGGATGAAAATGGCAGTGAACTGCAGGCTGCGGAAATTCTCTCCTTGTTCCGTGAATGCCGCTGGCTGCTTCCCCGGGAAATAGGAAGAAACGGTGAATACGTTGTCAACATTTCAGTTGATTGCAGAAGGTTTATGGATTTCTTAAGAAAAATGACGGAAAAGACAGGGGAAGGTATGATGTCAAACCGCATTTTCTCTATGTATGAAATTATGAAATCCGCGTTTGATGAAGATTCGGTACGCAGGGAGAGACCGTATACCAATATCCTTGTGCCGTTAATTGATAATGAAACAGAATTGAAAAATGAACTTACGGATTTAAAGGATAATATTTCAAGCATTATGAAAGCTGTAATCGTGTTTCAGGATATCAATAGTTTTGGGCAGTTCATAATGAAAGACGAAATGTTGGACCGCTTTTTCAGTGAATACTTTTTTGTGAAAAATAATGGATTAATTCCTGCACAAATTTCGTTTATAAGAGGGAAATTAAGAGTTCTGCGACAAGAAGATACATGTGAAAAGATGGTAAAAGAATGCTCGGAAAAGCTGCAGTTGAGTTATGAAGAAGCCAACGAACGTGTTGAACAATATTTTGCAGAACTCCAATATTTTTTAAGTGTTGAATATGAGGCAAATATGGGATTAATCGACACCCGCATTAATAATTATTATAATCTTGCAAACACAAGAATTATGCTGATGGCAAGTAATGGAGTCAGGTTAGAGGCGGCGATAAACGACTTTTTGAATAAGGTGTCTAAAATGCCGGAAGAAGAACAGAATATTGCCATGGAAAGGGTTGCAGACTGTACCCGCATTATTAATCACAAATATATTGGATATAAGTCTTTTGAAAAAAATAAACGGGTAAAAAATGAGGGAGTGAATATTGGACTTGCTGCAGCGGAATTATCAGAAGAGGAAAAAAGGCTGCAGACAGAAAAACTGTTTCATAGTTCCCAAAATAGATATTCGGTTGAAAGAGTGGGCAGCTTTCTTGATGTACAGCTGGGCAGTGAAAATAAAATGAGCGTTAAGGAAAAAGAGATTCAGACAAAAGAGGAAATTTTGATGTATGCAGCAGCGATGCTTTATGCTAAAAATGAGGAATTTCCATATGATATTCAGTTGTCGGAGGAGACCGTAAAAACGGAGATTGCAGATATTACTAATGTGACGGTTATTAAGAAATAAAAGGGGTCTGTTTATGAATGATTTCGGTTTTATGAAAAAGATGAATGAAGAAGATACGTATTTATTTAAAAGATGTATTCGTAAAATGCTGGATACAACATTTATTGTGGCTGATAAAGATGAAAAATTGTATGATTTCATATCATCAGAGTCTAATCAGTATGATGTGAATACATATTTGTCGGCAATCGGATATAAAGTTGTTGTGGAAGAACGGATGAAGGTAGCAATGCTGCAGCAGGCGGATGAGGATATTGAAACTGTGGGCTTAAAGAGGAGTAATCTATATCGGTTTGACGCAAAGCAGATTAAATTATTACTGGCGCTTTGGCTTTTGTTTTTGGAACGGATGGGATATGCAGATATGGTGCATGTATCGGTGGGCGATATTATTGATAAATGCAAAATCTATCAAATTAATATGAAACCGGCGGATTTTAAAGAGGCTTACCGGATATTTAAGAAATTCAGTCTGATAGATTACAGTGATGATATATCATCAGAAGACGGGAAAGTCCGGCTGTATCCGTCTCTGCAGTTTTGTATGGATATTGGGCAGTTAAAACAGGTAATGGCGGAATATGCTCCCGAGGGGGATGATTTAGAGACGGGTCAGGATGAACTTTATGAAAGTGAGGATACAGATGAATAAAACAGTTTTGCGAAATATACATTTGGTAAACTGGTATGGATTCAGTAATAGAACAATACCTGTTTCCGAGAATCTGACATTGATTTCAGGTGAGAATGAATGTGGAAAATCTACCATACTTGACGCCGTTAAGTATGCATATACCGGAGATACACAGTTTAATAAGGCCACCAGCGGTTATAATACCGGCGTGGGTAAACGAAATTTGGTTTCATATACGCGCTGCCTTGTAGACGCCAGTGCTGGGACATATGCAAGACCGGTTGAAAAGATGCCGGCAGTGTATACACATATTGCTTTGGAATATTTTGATCAGATAAATGAAAATCCATTTGTGTTAGGAGTGGTTATTGAAACTGCCGTTACAGACATTAGGGGAACATATTGGTATGTAATGGATAAAAAAACAATTGAGGATATTTCTTTTGTGTACGAAGAGGACTCGGTTATAAAGCCGTATGATGCGTCGGGTTTTCAGAAAAAGCATGGCGTGCAAATGAAAACTAAAAAAGAGGGCATTACATTATTTATGCAGATGGTAGGGCTTAAACTGCCTTATCAGGAGGTGGCAAAATACCAAAGAAAGCTTAGGAATATCATGGCATATAATCCTGCGGCTAAAATTCAGGAATTTATTAAAGAGTCGGTCTTAGAAGAGCATGACGTTAATTTTGACAAATTGAAAGAAGCAAAAAAGAATATTGAACAGATAAATGGCAGTTTAGAGCAGATAAATCAAGAATTGGAGGACTTGGATTCCATACTGGCGGACTATGAGGAACATGATAAGAAGTCTCTAAGATTAAAAATAGATGATATTAAAACGAAGTACAAAAAGCTTGTGCAATATCAAAGAGAGATTCAGGAAGCCAAAGAGATCATTGGAAAAAACAAAGTTACATGTGAAGCATTAGCTAAAACGATATCTGAGCAAAACCAGGAAATTGATGAGATTGACAAATACTATTCTGAAGCAAAAAGGGCGCTGCTTGACCTTGACGTTTCCAAAGCAATCAGTGGTTCTGAACAATTGATTCGTGCATATGAAGAACAATTGGCTGTTTTGAATAAAGAAAAAGAACGATTAGAAATTTTTCAAAGGCGAATGCAGGAGATTTTATTTCAGCTGACGGAATCAGGCGTTGATGTGCAGAATGCGGATATGGTCGGCATGTTAACGTCAAAAGAACTTGAGATAGCTGATAAACAGACTTTTATTGATTCACTTAAGGAAACAATAAGGGAATCCCGCGACAAATTAATTGAAGAGAATACACTGCTGAAAAAAGAGTTGGAAGATATTCAAATTGAATGTAATGACCTGAATTCAATTATCGAAAATTGTAATAAGAACAGGACGGATTATTCCAGCGTTCAGGAACAGATGGAACTTATAAAGGAAATCAATCGTGAATTCAAAAAGCGGGGAATCAGCGAAGAAGCTCACATGGCTTGTGAATATGTGGCAGAGTTGAAAGATGAGGATTGGCGAAATGCCATAGAGGCATTTTTGGGGATACATCGATATGCAGTTATCGTCTCTAAGGAGGCTTTTGATATTGCAAATACTGTGTTGGATAAGTCCAAATATCGTTATGTAGAGCTGGTAAATACAAAGCGCTTAATGTCAAGACATATGGAATGCGAAGAGGATTCGGTATTTCATTATCTGCATATTCAAAATGAGACGGCGGCAAATTACTTTAAGTTTTGGTTAGGAAGAATTCACGCAGTGGATATTAAGGCTGTACCTGATTTTGACAATGCTATGTCAAAGGAAGGAAAACTGAGCCGCAATATGGCAGTAACTTACATTAATACAAGAAAAATAAAAAGCTATTGTTTGGGAAACGAAGCAATAGAATTAAATAAGAGGGCTGCTGAGAAAAGGCTGCGTGAGTTGGAAAACAGGGAAAAAGAAATACTTTTGAAACAAAGAAGTTTACAGGATAAATCAGAGTATTTAAAAGCCGGTTTGGACTGTTTTAAAGAATATAATTTAAATGCCCATAAGGAGGCTGCAATAATCTCTGTCAGCTTGAATGAAGAAAGAGACCATTATCAAGAACTATTGGAGGCTCAGAAGAATAACGCCGAGTTTATGGCGCTGAACGAAAGAGTGTCTGAGCTTGACAGGCAGCTCATTTCCAAAAAGAAACTCCGTAATGATAATTTGACAGAAAAAACTATTTTAGAAACTGCCGTGTCTGAGAAAGAGAAAATAATTATTGAGCTTCAAAAAGAAGAAGCCGTCAAACAGGCAGAGTTAGAAGAAGAACGTATTGTGAATCATTCCGCGGTGGAAAAGGCAATAGAGGAGTATGACGGATTTTTGTCAGGTGATAATCAAAACGGCGGACTGATGCAGCCTGAAACAAAAAAGCGAACAGAGCGCAGGGTTCGGGAACTGGAAAATAATATTAACGGCGGACAGCAGGTATATAATAATCGTAAGCAGGAGGTTGACAAGTTACCGATAGGTTTGGAGTGCGAGGCAGCCTACCAAAGGAGAAGAGGAAAAATCTGGATTGACGATTTGCAGGGCGTACAGAAGAAGCTTAGGGAGCAGACGATAACTTATGAGAAGATATTTAAAAGAGAATTTGTGCTTAGCATTTACGAGACGGCTAAGGATGCCCGGAGTGACATTTCGGATATCAATAAGGAATTGCGGAAACTGCAGTTCTCAACGAGATATCAATTTGATGTTAAAATGTTAAGCGATAATTCCGACTATGCAAAAATTTTGCGGTATGCAGAATATCTGCAGGAAACAAATAATATGTCTGATGGGCAGATGACGCTTACAAGCCTTATGGGATATGAGAATGATGAGGTTGAAACAAGAGAGAAAGAAATACGTGATATTATTAATAAAATCATTGACCATAACGATCTTGCTGAAATAAAAAAGTTTGCAGACTACCGAAATTATATGAGTTACGAAATTATTATTAATAATGATGAAGTAAAAGACGGTAAATTATCAAAACAGGTGGGATATAATTCAGGAGCGGGGACACAGATTCCATATACGCTTATACTTTCAGCCGCGTTGTCCATGCTGTACAATGTCAGAGTTAATTCTGTTAGGCTGATATTCATTGACGAGCCATTTGAGAAAATGAGCGATCACAATATAAAATTAATGCTGGATTTCTTTAAAAATCAAAATTTTCAGGTTATATTTTGTGCGCCGCCTAATAAATTGGAATCAATCGGAAGCGAATGCGGCGTGATTATCCCGGTTCTAAAAATCAGCAATGATAATATGCAGATAGGAAAGGTAAAGTTCCGTGAACAATAAGGATTATAAAAGAACAATCATTGACGGTCTGCTGAAAAAATATGATAATCGCCGTCTAAAGAATATTAATACGAATAGAAGAGTTATGTTAAAGCCGGCAGAAGCTTATAAAGACTATGCTAAGAATAATGCAGAAATATTGGAAAAACAATGCCTTAATGAGGCTGTATCTGAGCTGGCGGGAATGGGGTTTATTACGGCAGAGTATTTGAAATTCAGTGACGATATCGAAAAAATATATCTTTTGGAAGAAAAGTTAGACAGGATATATGAATATTTAAAAGAAGAATACGGCGTTATTCCTCATAGCTCACTTTCAAAACAGGTACATAAAATTGTAAAGGAATATACTGATACAGGAGAGATTGTGCAAAAATATTGTGAAAGTATTCTCGCACAGATTGAAAGTCCGAAGTATGCTCCCGTTCCTGAAAGAATAGAAGCCAATTTGAAAATGTTCCGCTTTTTGGAGGAAAATAAGGAAAATTTATATGTGAGAGAAGCTTCCGTGTTAGTGTACGGCGATTCAAAATGGTTTGAAGAAAACAATTATGAGGAAGTGTGTACTTTTTTGAGAACTGCAGTCGGAATGACTCGGGAAGAAAGTGAAAGAAACGATGCGGTATTAGGATTTTTCCATATTGTACCCACAGAGCAGGAGATTCTTATAAAAGGGGATTGGGAAATTGAGTGGGACGGGTATGTTTTGGAAATATCAAAGCTTCCGGGCGGTCTTGCAATAGCGTCCGGTGATATTCAAAGTATAAAATGTATTACAGTAAATGCTTCGGCTGTAATGACGATTGAAAATAAGACGTCTTATCAGAGAATGAAGGGCGGTAAATCTGCCGTTATGTACTTGGGAGGCTTTGCCAGCCGGCCTCAGATAGACTTCTTGAAAAAAGTAATTTCCGATAATCCGGATGTGATATATCGGCACTTTGGGGATATTGACATTGGCGGCTTTTTGATTCATAAACACTTGTGCAGGGAAACCTCTAAAGATTTTGAATTATATTGTATGGGGATTCAGCAGTTGAAGGACGAGCGTTTTAGTAATTGTTTAAGGGGCTTAACCGATAAGGATATAAGCAGGCTGGAAACATTGGCGGAAGACGTTTCGTATAGTGAGATTTTAAAATATATGAAAGAACACAATGTGAAACTTGAACAGGAAATAGTAAGTTATTATCTTTATATCGATAAAGAATGAAACGGATTTTAGAATTAAGTATCATGGAATACAAACATGACATACAGATGGCGTGTTTTGTGAGGTATAATGAGTTTTATGAAAGGAGCAGTCATGAAAATAGACAGGCAGATTGGCATTTTGTCCATATTATTACAAAAAACCTCCGTTACAGCGCCATATCTTTCGGAACAGTTTGAAGTTTCCAAACGTACTATAAACAGGGATATTGAAGATTTGTGTAAGGCAGGAATTCCTATTGTAACGAAACAGGGCGTGAATGGCGGCATATCTATTATGGAGGATTATAAACTTGATAAGACGTTATTTTCACATAGTGAAATGCAGGATATTCTTGCCGGACTCCGCAGTTTGGACAGCGTGAATGACACAAATCGTTATGGAAGGCTGATGGAGAAGCTGTCAGCCGGTTCTTCTGATTTTATGGTTGGAAATCAATCGGTATTGATTGATCTTGCTTCGTGGTATAAGGATTCCCTTGCGCCTAAAATCGAGATGATACGTTCGGCGATTGGCCAATGCAGAGAACTGGAGTTCAAATATTATGCGCCGAAAGGCGAAACTTATCGTTGTATTGAGCCGTATTATCTGATATTTCGCTGGAAGGGCTGGTACGTATGGGGCTGGTGTAAGAAGCGTGAGGATTTCCGTCTGTTTAAGCTGAATCGTATGGATAATCTGCGTATGTCAGACGGAGTGTTTAATGGGAGACAAGCGCCAATGCCGGATCTGAGTGATGAAAGAATCTTTCCCGGGGGTATTAAAGTGAAAGCTTTATTTGAGCCGGATTGCAAATGGAGGCTGGTAGAGGAGTTTGGAATAGGATGCTTTCAGGAGCTGGAGAATGGGAAACTGTTATTCCAGGCAGATTACACAGACAAAGAGAATTTAATCACATGGCTGTTATCTTTTCGGGACAAAGCTGAATTATTGGAACCCAAGGTAATAAGAGAAGAAATGAAACGCAGCATTGCACGCATGAAAGTCAAATATGATGATTGGGATTAGGCTGCGGATTTATGGAGGTAGGATTATGAGGTACGCATGGATGGACGAATATCTGCTTGGGAAAGCAGGAGTGACAAAAGATTTTCAGAAGGATTGGAACTGGATTCGGTATCAAATTGGCGGGAAGATGTTTGCGGCTCTTTGTATGAACGGGGAAAACGAACCGTGTTATATAACCGTGAAGCTGGAGCCCACCGAAGGAGATTTCCTTCGGCAGCAGTATGAAGATATTATACCGGGATATTACATGAACAAAACCCATTGGAATTCTATAATAGTAGATGGAGAAGTGCCGGATGATCTGTTAAAGGACTTGCTGGATAAATCTTATCAGCTTGTGCTTGGCGGATTCAGTAAAAAGAAGCAGCAGGAAATATTGAGCGTTGATGTGAACAATAGGATAAGCTGCTGTGGTACGGATTGCGGAACATGCAGCTATTTTGAGACTATGTGCAAAGGATGCAGCGCCAGTTTAGGAAGAGTATTTCATGCACCGGAGGGACAGGCATGCCCGATATATGAATGTTCTGTCAATAAAAGCAAACTGAAAGATTGCGGCGAATGCTGTGATGTTCCATGTGCTATATGGAAAAAGACAAAAGATCCTTCTCTTTCAGAGGAAGAATTCTTATTAAATATCCAAGAACGTGTTGCCAGATTAAAGAAAGAGTGATGTAAAATGGCATTTGATTATAAAAAAGAGTACAAAGAGTTTTATATGCCGAAGAATAAACCAAGTATAGTGAAGGTTCCTCCTATGAATTATATTGCAGTCCGAGGGAAAGGAAATCCTAATGATGAGGGCGGCGAATATCAGCAGGCAATAAGCATCTTGTATGCAATTGCATATACTTTAAAAATGAGTTATAAGACGGATTATAAAATTAACGGATTTTTTGAGTATGTTGTACCGCCGCTTGAAGGTTTTTGGTGGCAGGAGGGTATCAAAGGTGTGGATTATAACAGCAAGGATACATTTCATTGGATTTCTGTTATCCGTTTACCCGATTTTGTATCTGAAACGGATTTTTCTTGGGCAGTGCAAACAGCCTCCGAGAAGAAAAAGCCAGACTGCTCCCGGGCAGAGTTTTTAACGATTGATGAAGGGCTCTGCGTCCAGATTATGCATAAGGGTTCATTTGATTTAGAGCCTGCAACTATAGCTTTGATGGATGATTATTTGAAAGAACAGGGCTATGTAAATGATCTGAATGATCAGCGTTTGCATCATGAGATTTATATGTCGGATGCCCGAAGGGTTGCTCCTGAAAAATGGAAAACAGTTATCCGGCATCCTATCAAGAAGGCATAGTCTATTGGTGTAAGATTACGGTTTGGGTAACAACTTGAAGAATTATTTTATTTTGGTGAATTATGAAAAATGTTATATGAAATCCAATTTGTAATGCGATAATAATAGTAACAGCTCTTCTGATTATGACTTTTATAAAAACTCCTAATATAGATAGAGAAAATATTAATGCCAAACACGAGAGGCAGAGTATTTTTAAAGAGTGTAAAGGGTTATGGGGAATCTTACTAATTGCAGGGACATTTATGGCTAGTACATTAATTGGAAGCAAATTCTCACAACCGTTGATGTTATCGGGAGGAATTTCTTTAGCATTCTTTGGAGTGTTTACTACGGTATGTTCTATAATTAACTCAGTGTCGTCATATTTTACAACAAAATTTGAAAAAATACCGTTTGGCATTATAATGCTGGTTCCTTCAATCATTATTTTGATTATTGGTGTATCTCAAAATGGAATATTGGTATTGCTGCTTTTCGTTACAGCAGCTTGTAGGGGAATGGGAAATATAAAAATTACCGCTAAGTTGAATGAAAGAATTTCAATTAATTCGAAATATAGAGCAATGATTAATTAATACTTTCCCAATCTGCCGTACTATAGAGTAGCGGCAGACGGGGTGC
>CANAZK010000022.1 GCA_947366105.1 uncultured Lachnospiraceae bacterium
GAAAATCGCTATGCCACAGCCTTGGCAGGCCATCGCGCAGCGATTTTGTTCAATCACATTTTGTTAGAACTATGACCGCTTCAGCTCCACTGCTTTTAGCTAAAATAACATATCGCTCAAGTCTTTTTATATTAAAATCTTTATTTAATGATGAACAGATAAACACAATATCAAAATTAGCTACTAAAATCTGCATACCTGTTTTATTCCACATATCTTTTCTATAAAAGATTGTCTTTCTCGGCATAATCGCTTCAATAATAGCAAAATCATCTTTAACACTTTTCAATTCAACAAAGTCACCGACTACCGGATATCCTCCGTTAATGTGCAAATCATTTATAAATCTGCCTGATAATTGCGCCAATATTATCTTATTATCATATTCAACCTCCTATTTTCTCAGTAATGGACAAATTAAAAAATGCTAAGTCATAGGTTTTATACATACCATTTACTCTGTTCCGTATACATTTTATAATACTTTTGCCTTTTCTCTATAAGCTGTTCATGAGTTCCGTGTTCTGCAACTGCCCCCTCGCTAATTACAATTATATCATCAGCAAACTTTGTGGACGCCAGCCTATGACTGATAAAAAGTATAATTTTATTCTTTTCGCTTGCCTCTGCAAATTGTTGATATAAATTAGATTCACTAATAGGGTCTAAAGCAGCGGTTGGCTCGTCCAAAATCTGCAGTGAACGATCCTCATAAAAAAGACGCATTAATATCAGCTTTTGCCATTGACCGCCTGAAACATCGATTCCACTATCCCACTCTTTTCCCAAAACACTTTTATAACCATTTTCCAAATTGTGAATCATGCTGTATACACCAAGTTTTTCTGCAACCTCGTCTGCTCTTTTCATATCCAATTGTTTGTTCCCTGATATGTTAACAAATTGTTCGACAGACACTCCATACTTTGTAAAATTCTGCAAAATAACCGAAGCTTTTTCACATAGTTGGGAATTGGCATAGTTTATAATATTTTGATCATTAATATAAATTTTACCTTTTTCAGGTTGGTAAAGCCCTAAAATCAATTTCACAAGCGTAGTTTTCCCTGCACCATTTTCCCCAATAACCGCATAATGATTTCCTTTGACAAATTCATAACAAAAATTTTCTAATACATACTTCTCACTCCCAGGATATCTAAAATATACGTTTTCAAATCTTATCTTGTAAATTTCATCAATCGTATTTTCAACACCCACAGTAGCTTTTTCTATAATCGGCAAATTTATCAATTCATTTATATCATCAAATTTCTTTTGCAATAGCAAAATTTTCTGCAATTCTGTTGGAAAGGTTCTTGTTACAAATTGTATTGTAGATAAAGAGGCGTTTATAAATGCAATAAAAAAACCTATAGAGTATTTCCCATTCAAAAGCGCAATAATAAGTATTACATAAATGCTCAGCAAAAAAATATCCCCTAATAATGGTATCCATATATTTTCAATAGGTTTTGTTTTACTAATTTGTTTATTCCATATCTCAGTAGAACGATCCATATTCTCTATATAAATCCTTCTAAAAAAGGGTATAGCGCGAAAAACTCTCATTTCTGATAAAGTATTCTTATCTCTCATTAAAGATTCTATGTATTCTACTTTTCTGTCCGTTTCAGAGTAATCAAAAATATATGCATACTGGTTATTCGTGCAATAATAACACAACCGCATTATTACTAAAACAACAATCAGCAGGATTATTACAAAATACCACCCTGCCTCTCTTATGACATATAAGCAGCCAAATATAGAGATTCCATGTTGCAAAATAACAAAAAATGCTTGAATCCCTACCGCAATTTGCCTTTTTTCAAAATCTATACGGTGGATAAGCTTTTGGAGTTTTTCATCCTTCAATCTGATTTTTTCTATGCTTTTTATTTTTTCAATAACAATCTCTTGTACTCTCTTCTCTACATTTATACTTAACAATTCCTGAATGTAAGGAAAAAATATAGTAGGAATCTGTTCTACAAGTTTTAATAATACCAAAAATACAAATACTTCTATAACACGTCTAGATATATTTCTGATTAATACAGCATTTATAATCTCATTAATAAACTGAGCGTATATATTGACTAAAATCGGTGGAACTGCTCCTGCTGCCATTGCGCAAATTGTCCCAAGAAAAAAGTACTGTATTATCTCTTTCTTTTTGATTCCTATCCCGGTTAATAAGTTAAATACTTTCATAGCGCCTCACTCTTCGTTACCCTTAGATTTCTAAAGCAACTCACACTTTCTTTTATCTCACATACCACTTCATCTGCTCATGATATAATTTTTCATATTCTCCATGCAGTTCCATAAGCTCCTTATGTGTACCCTGTTCTATTATTTTACCGTCTTCCAATACAATAATTCTATTTGCCAACTTGGCCATGCTCATTCTATGTGTAATTAGTATCCCTATCTTCCCTTTACACATTTCCCGAAAACTTTCTAACATTTCTTTTTCTCTTAGCGGATCAATTGCCGAAGTAGGTTCGTCCAAAATTATAACTGAAGATTTTTTATAATTTGTTCTCGCTAAAGCTATTTGCTGCCATTGTCCTCCTGACAAATCTCTTCCACCAAATTCTGTTCCAAGCAGGCTGTCGTTAGTAACATATGTACTATTAAAGTTTGCCATTTGCAAACATTTTTTTACTCGTATATCGTCTGCATTTTCATTAAGGCATACATTTTCTTTTAATGTGCACTTATATTTTCCAAAATGCTGAAACATGACGGATATACTGTCAATTAAAGATTCTTTATTACAGCCTGTTCCGTCCATTCCGTTATATAATATCTCACCACTTGTCGGTTCAAACAAACTCCCAACAACCTTTGCTAACGTTGTTTTTCCGGCCCCGTTCTCCCCAACTATCGCAATAACATCATTTTCGCCAATATCAATACTAATACCATCTAAAATTTTCTTATTACTGTTATACCAAAAACTAACATCTTTTAACTCAATTTCTTTGATAGATTCTAATAATTCACTCTCGCCCTGACACTCTTCCATTTCAAGAAAATCAAAGAAATGATCTACATATTCCATTCTTTGCATAATTATCCCTACATTAGCCAAAATAGAAGCGAAAGCTCCCCTGATGCTATCAGCAGCAATAATTGCCGTTGAAAATTTATCAATAGACAATTCTTGTGTAAATAGTAAATATGATGCTATTACCAAAATCATTGCATAGGCCATTACATATGAAATTCCTGAAATAATTTGATACTTTGCAGTTAATATAGATATCTTTTTCCGAATTTTTTGCTCTTCTTTAATAACATCATTCCATTCCCGCTCAAAAAAAATCTCTGCATTATGTATATACATCTCTACATATGCTTCTTCATTTTTAAACAAAGAATATAAGTACTCTTCTCTTCTTTTTACCGGTATTAATACCTCATTTGAATACTTTACTAACTTTTTCATCAAAGATATTTTGACATACTCAGGAATCATAATTATTAAACAAGGAAAAATCAATTCTATTTTAAGTACCGCTAAATAGCAAGCCATACCTAATATTTTCATGATTTCTCCTGATACGGTCTGCAACAATATCATAAGTGTATCTGTTGCTAATAAACAACTATCTTTTGCCCGCTTAATAGAATCATAAACCACTTCGTCTTCATACAAAATTAATTTTAGTTTTTGAAACTTATTTTGCATGATTATTCGAATATTTTTATCAAACAATGGTCCAAATCGCCCTGAAACCATTGAATAAACTAAAAAAAGAAATTAGTGATCGTTCTTGAAAAGAAAAGCCCAAGAATTGAAACTAAAATCAGGAGCAAATACTCATCCTTTAAGCAATCATTGACAACCTTAAAAATATTATTTTGGCACCACAACTGTACAGTATTCATAGCTGCATATAATAATAAAACTACTAGCATTCCACATATTTCTATCGGAAATCTCTTACAGCCATTTTCAATAATGTAAGCATATTATTTTTCTTCTTCATTTTCCATCCCTTTTGTAAAATCTTATTTATATCCTTGCTTTTGACAAGAAAAATTTACTATTGATATAATCTCATCTACTGTCCAATTCTTTGCCGAAAGAATTACTGCTCTATCCCCGATTATTTCTCTTATAATACGCATTTCTAATTGTTGTCTATGCTTAAAATGTGTTATCATATCTTCAAAAGTACTGTACCCATGTCTCTTACCATACGGTGAATGCATCAAATACTCCAACATCATCTGATACCACAATTCATTTCCTAAATCATCACATCGTTCTTTTTTAATAGCCTTAATATTTTCTTCCAGTTCATCTGTATATAAATACAGCAATAAAAATTCTTCTTTATTAATATTACTATATAATTCACGATAAAACCCTACAATTTCATCGTCACTTAATAAATGAAACAAAATCAAGTCTTCTATAATGTTTTGAAAAAAAGAACACTCAAACAGATAGCCGGTCCCAGAAAAATTTCTATATCTTGAAAAAACAAGCTCTTTAAAATCCCTGAATTCTTTTCTCCCGTTATACACTTCATATTTTTCTAATTTCTTATGAAAATTAGGAATATCTGTAATAATTTTTGTATAAGAAACAATAAATTGCTCTTTTTCTTGAACTGTATTTTTTATTATTTCATCCCGTATCGGTTTGTAGCATTTTAACACAGTCTCATATTCCTCTTTCGACATCCATGTACACCATGCCAAATCAACCGGTGAATAATCGCCCTCCCTGCAAACATGAAATCCCGGAATAGCATTAAATATACTATTTACCAACGTAGATTTTCCCACTCCTTGAATTCCTTCTATAAAAACATTCTTCATACCCTATCTCTCCTATCTTTCCTATCTTTCCTATAAATTAATTGTACCATAATTTCCATATAAAATTAAATTCCTATTAGGATGACACATGGCATTTATCTATGATAGAATATGCAAGGTACCGTTGTTAACTGTTACTTGATGATAGTTTAAAAGGAGAAACACATTATAAGGGCAGGTGGCATAGTAAATCAATCATAAATATATTGCAGGAGGTGGAAATAGATGATCGAGTTTCAGAATATAACTAAAATGTATCGTGTAGTTAAGCGTCAAGCAGGCTTTGGCAATGCAGTAAAAGCTTTGTTTTCTCGGGAATATGAGACTATACATGCTTTAAATAATGTAAGTTTTCAAGTTGCTGACGGCGAAATAGTCGGATATATCGGACCTAATGGTGCAGGTAAAAGTACCACAATAAAAATAATGTGCGGAATTCTTACTCCGGATAGTGGAAACTGTATTGTCAACGGGAGAAATCCTTGGAGGGAACGAACAGCATATGTTAGAGAAATTGGAGTGGTATTTGGGCAGCGCAGCAAGCTTTGGTGGGATGTTCCAATAATTGATAGTTTTGAGCTTTTTAGAGACATGTATAAAATTGAAACTAAGGTCTACAAAAAGAACTTGGAGGAACTTTCAACCCTATTAGATTTGGGAGAATTACTTAAAACGCCCGCGAGGAATCTTAGCTTAGGACAAAGAATGCGATGTGAAATTGCAGCGTCCTTATTACATGATCCGAAGGTTCTTTTTTTAGATGAGCCAACTATCGGGTTGGATGCAGTTTCTAAAATCGCAGTACGGAAGTTTATAAAAAAAATTAACAAAGAACATGGTACAACGGTGATCATTACCACACATGATATGCAGGATATTGAAGCGTTGACAGAAAGGGTTTTACTTATTGGACGCGGAAAAATTCTTCTTGATGGAAACATAGAAGAACTTAAGAGAAGAACTTCGACAGAAAAGAGAATAGATATTAAATTTGTTGGTGCACCGCCTGCCATTTGCGCCGGGATGAAATGCCAAGAGATCAAGCAAAATCAAATGCGTATTTCGCTGGATCCTCATATATTATCTGTGCCTGATGCTATTGCATATTTTGCCGCCCATACAGGGCTGACAGATATATCGGTTTCGGATATTTCTACGGAAGAAATGGTTGCTGCACTTTATAAGGAGTATGACATATGAAAGTTTATTTTTCGCTGTTGCGTATCCGCGTAATTAATGGTTTGCAATATCGTGCGGTGGCTATTGGCTCAATACTTTCACGATTTGCATGGGGATTGATGGAAATTTTAGCTTTTTATGCATTACACCGTACCAATGGCACAAAATTTGTAATGACCTTTTCAGAGACTGTTTCTTATATTTGGATGCAGCAAGCGTTATTTATTCTATTTCAAGTAGTGTATAGTGATCGAGAAATAGTAACAGCTATTAATGACGGCTCTATTGCTTATGAACTGGTGCGGCCGATCAAACTTTATAATAGTTGGTTTGTCCAATGTATGGCAAATAGAATTTCACCAACACTATTAAATTGCATGCCGGTATTAATTATTGCAGCATTTGTGGTACCTAAGTATCGGATACACTTTCCGCCTTTTTTGAATTTGATGCTTTTTCTAATATCGACAATCTTGGCCCTTGCCGTAGTTGTTG
Organism: uncultured Lachnospiraceae bacterium; assembly: GCA_947366105.1. Lineage (GTDB taxonomy): Bacteria > Bacillota > Clostridia > Lachnospirales > Lachnospiraceae > Faecalimonas. Next base: position 6,520 of record CANAZK010000022.1, read on the forward strand.
CATTAGCATTGTTAATGCATATATCAATGTTTTACACTACATCCCCAAGAGGAATCCGAATTATTGTAACTGCCATGACAACTTTTTTTTCGGGAGGAATCATACCGCTTCCATATTTTCCGGAGCCCGTATTAAAGATAGTTGAAATATTGCCATTTGCATCCATGCAAAGTACCCCATTACTTATTTACAGCGGCTTGGTTACAAATATGGAAGCAGTGCAAGGAATTGGACTACAGTGCATATGGCTATTAATTTTAATTGCAACCGGAATGTTCCTTATGAATCGAACACTATCAAGAGTTGTTGTCCAAGGAGGATAAAATATGAAATTTTATTTAAGACTGTTTACTATAAATCTAAAAAGCCAAATGCAATATAAAATGTCTTTTTGGATGACAAGCCTGGGACAATTTGTAACAGCATTTACCTCTTTTTTTAGCATACAATTTATTTTTATGCAGGTGGATGCCGTTGACCAGTTTACATATGGGCAAGTGCTGCTTTGCTTTTCCGTTATTATGATGGCGTTCTCTATTGGGGAAGCATTGGGAGGCGGATTAGCAAGCTTTTCCTATATAGTTAATTCAGGAAATTTCGATCGTATGCTTATAAGACCTAGAAATATAATCATGCAGATTATCATTCCTCATATGGATTTGACACGTATTGGATTATTGGTTCAAGGGATAATCGTGATTTGTCTTGCTATACCTTTAAGCGGCATTTCTTGGAATATTGGTAAAGCCATTTTATTAATCGCTATGATTATCTGTGGAACCATTTTGTTTTTTTGCCTATTCCTTATTAAAGCCACGGTATCATTTTTTACAATAGAAAGTTTAGATTTTCTGAATATTTTCACATACGGTGCAAGGCAGTTTGGCCGTTATCCTCTTTCTGCCTATGGACCAAAGGTATTATGGCTTTTAACATTTTGTGTTCCATTAGCTTTGATACAATACTACCCGCTTTTATATCTGACTGATAGAGGCTCATCATTATGGTACTTCTGTGCACCGTTTTTATCCTTAATCTTTGCTTTTCCGTGCTATTTATTTTTTAGGATTGGATTACGGAGCTATAAATCTGCAGGTTCTTAATAAGAGCATATTCTAACACCATAGCAAAGGGCAAAGCCCCAAAAATGGTTTTGCCCTTTAAAAACTAATAGTATATGAATCTGTCGAAAATAAGAACTGCCTTCCTTAACTCCAGTCTCCCCACTTTTCTTTTTTCTTCTTTCTCCACCAAACAGGCGCATCTCTTAATATCCCAGGACGCCCTTTGCTATTCTCCTTCTCGTAAGGGATACGGCGGGCTTCACTTATCCGGTCAGTTATTTCTTCATTTCCGCCTTCGGTCAACACAGCCTCTGACTGTTCATAAATCACCTTTTTTCTCTCTTTCAGCTTAAGTCTGCCGATTATCTTTTCCAAATTGTAATTTTCTTCCATTGTCTCCTTATGAAGCGCATACGCCAGCTGTATTCCCTCCTGCTCCTTATGGCTGATTCTTTTTACAAAATATTCCGTAAGCACATGGAACTCTTGACATAAGTCTGCCTCTTTTGTAGGGAGATAGCAGAAAAAATATTGTTCTTCCTCCTGAAAGATGTACTCAGGTTCCAGCAATATTCTTCCCGCTTCCAGCATATAACTCTGAACCGCCTTCACCGTCTCAAGAAGCTGAGACAAAAAATCCTCTAACTCCTGTCTGTTCATCTCAGTCCGCTCATACAAAGTGCGCAGCGGAGTTTTTCCGCTTATTTCATAAGTATATTGGCTCTTACCGTCTATTCCCTGCCCTGATACTTCAAGAAGTCCTTTAATGCTATTTGCCTGAATCATTCTCAACTGATAATCCTCTTCATAAAGCGAGGAAACCTCCAATGTTAAATATGTATGATTTAATCCCCGTTTATATTTTGTCTCCATGAATCCTCCTTATATTCCGTACAGCATCCTCCGGTGTTGTTATATCCAAACGCCGTTCCACTTTTACTTTCATTGCATGTTTCTGTGCCGAAGCCAGCACGGTAATGCTTTCTTTCTCCACCTTTATCTCTGCCGCTGCCGTAGGGAAGAAAATCAGTTTACCCGCAATTCTTTCTGAGAACAATGCCTCCGCTTGTTGTTTTGCATTTTCTTCCTCCCATCTGCTTTTCTGCACTCCCACAACCGCCGCCTCATAAGCCGCCCCGGCTATAATATTCTTATCATGAAGATAAAACAACATGTACATTGAAACAATAAATGCCAACAGAACTACCGGCATTATAAGCGCCGTCTCCACAGTGGCGCTTCCTTTTACCTTTCTCACAGCCATGCCACCCCCATATATCCCAGCATCAGAAACGGTATGAACGGAAAAGAAACCTTTTTCGACCATTTTCCTTTTATGAGTAATATCACTGCCACAATTCCCGAGCAGGTAAATGCAATGCTCAAAAGCCACAGTACATCCCAAAGTCCGAGATACAGTCCCAAGATAAGTATCATCCAGCTGTCTCCATACCCGACCTGTTCTCCGGTTCGCCAGCTGACTGCTATAAAAAACATGCCTGTCAACATTCCTCCAAGCCACAAAAGCGCTCCATCCTCCCAATGTGATATTCTGAAAATCACTGCCGTCACGCTCCCCATAATCATCAGCCAAACCGGAAGCCTTCTTGTCTTCAAGTCAAATACGGTGCAGGCTGTCAAAAAAATCCCTATCCACATCTTTTACACGCTCCTTTCCCCATAACCTCTGACAGCGGTACGGAATATACACTTCTTTTCAGTCCGCTGCACCCTAGAGAACTATGATAACGGTTTCCTTGTTTTGTAATATAAACCCCTCCGTTTGACTGGCCGCCGCATCTTTCACACGAATAATATTTCTCTCCGTTCTCATTTCGCATCGTACTGACATTCCCTGCATCTGCCAACTGAATAGATAATTCCAAATGTGTGCAATGGTAATCCTTATGATATACAATGCCCGTCTCACTGACATAAACCATATCTTCCCTATCCGAAAATAGTCCTCCCTTCGCATACCCCGTCCAACCTTTTATTCTGAATTCGTCGGATAATGAAAGCGACAGCCTTCCAAAAAATGTTATTGGAAGAACCACTTCATACTGTACATGCATTTGAATTATTCCGGTTCCCATCCAAACCTTAGTTCCGCTGCAATCTAACCCTCGGCTTCCCCCTTCGATGATACTTCTATCCATTCTTTCTGACCCGATATTTTTAACCATATCCGCCTCCGCCCGGGCTGTGGGTGCAATAGCGGATATATATGCCTCTTTGGCAAGCCCCTTTCCAGCATTATGCAGGGCGGAATGGACATACGACTGCACATACATAATTTCCACCAGATAACAGAGACAGCAAACCGCAAAAAAGAAAATCGGAATTACAAACGCGGCTTCAACAGAAACGCTTCCCCTAAAAGAGGCGAACAGAGATGCCCTTTCTATACCTTTTGGGAAATAAGGTGACGTAAGTTGTGTCTTAGTAGAGTCTTCCTCCTTTCTGAATAAATGACCTAAAAAGTTTTTCTTATGTGTTGGTTGGGAAATAAAAAATAGAAAGGACATCTCTGTTCACCTCTTTCCTTACTGATATCCATAGTTTGTTTTAAATTCATAGTCAATATTTCTTCTTAAGCTGCATCTGCTTTTTACTTCCAGCTTACTGATACAGTTATCTACACGAAAGAATTCTCCCGCTTTCCTTTGCATCTGCATCTCTATCACATCCAGGCTGCGCATGGTGCATTCTTTCTTACTTTTCAAAAACAACAATATACGAAGATAGTCGCGGTACGAAAGTCCTCCCTTGGCATTCGGTCCGTCTGTTTTATCCTCCGCTGTTCCAAGCTTCATAAGCCCCGCCAAAGTCAGTCTCCACCCTTCAGCATTTTTCACAAGAGGTACCTTCCCTCCCGACAGCAGTGTCCTAATGTCCATTAGGCTTTCGCCAAATGCCCAAGAAAGCAATATGGCGTGCTTAATTACCGCGGCAAGAGCCGGAAGCGCAACAATACCGGCAAGTGCAAGCGCCGTCGTTTCCGCTTCTGCCTTTTTCATTTCATCCGTCATCAAATACCCATAATTGGGCACGAATCTTAATGCCGCAAGCTGTCTGACTGCCGCTTCCAAATTCTCCCTGTCGCTTCCCGCTCCGTTCAAAATATACTCCAGTTCATAGGAAAGGCTTCCCTCCGCCGCCGGTTCATCCGCCCCCTTAAATTTCTCAAGAAGGTACGATATAAAATAAAGATTGGATATCTCATCTATAGCGTCCTCTCTTATCTTAAAGCCGCCTGTTCCTTTTCTCAGGGAGCGGTGGGACGGCATTTGTGCAACCGCCACTGATTTATTTGATATTTCATCCTGATTCTTTACCACAACATTCAAAAGCCCTGTTTTCCTAATGTTTGAAACCACCGCAATCGGATTATCATCTTCCGGAAACTCCTGCTCCCCTTCTTTAAGCCCCGACTCCAGCTCTTCTGTCACATCTGTTTCCTCCCGGCTGTACTGTTCTGCCTTATCCTCCTGCTCCTTCCATTTTCCGGACGCCCCTGCAAATTCTTCTATACCGGAGATTCCCAATTTATGCTTCATATAGGCAATTACCTGCTCCCGATAAGCCTGTCCAAAATCATCCGTCAGAAATTGTATTTTCTCAATATTTATTACCGCATCTCTGACTCCGTAGAATTCCAAGCGTCCCGTCACATTTTCTTCCGCAAAATGTCCGCTTTCATATGTACCTTCCAGTGTAAAAATATCATACTCCTCAAGCATCTCACGCCGGTATTCTGCAAAAACAGACTCTATTGCTCTGTCCATGTCTCCCCGCCGCCTGTTTTTCGTCGTCTGCACAGACGCGCTTTCAATAACGGAAGCCGCGGCCGCCATAACCAGAATAAATATAAGGCTCAAAAATGCCGTCACTTCACCTTTCTTCATATGCCTCCCTGTTAAATTCCTGAACTTTCACTTACAATTTTTTTGAAAATTGAATTTACAATATCGGTAAGCTGAGACTTGAAAATAATAACAAGTCCAATCAAAACCACCAATATCAATATGACTTCGACCACTCCGATTCCCTTATCATTTTTCAATGTATTCCAAAACATCCTAATCCTTCTCATACGTATCCTCCTTAAAATGTAATTGATAAAAACGCCGGTACAATCACTATGATTAAAACGACTACCAGCATCAAGCTCATTGGCAGGAGCAGCTTCGTACCGGTCTCTTCTCCCTGTCTTTTTGCTGTCTGCCTTCGTTCCTCCAAAGCCTGACCTGTCTCTCTCGCCAAAACTTCCACTAATCCTTTTGTTCCTTTTCTCAGGTTTTGAGACAGCAATGTCCCCAGCTTCATATAACATGCAATCCCGCACCTCCTCCCAAAACGCTCATAGCACTCGGCTTCTGTAATACCGCTTTGCATCTCCCGAAGAGTATTCTCCATCTCCTCATACGCATACCTTCCCTCTTTGTTTCCTTGCCGCTCCCTGTAGTGTCCGATAATTCTGCCCCACGCATTCTTAACAGTCATTCCCGCTCCTACAAGAAGGGAAATCTGGCTGACAATCTCAGGATAATCAAGCCTCATCTGCTTTTCCCTGTCCGCCTTTTCCTTTTGCAGTTTTTGTTTCTCCTGAAGCCATACCATAAACGCTGCGGCAACGCCAAGCGCCAAAATCCACACACCCTTATATTCCTTTTCTCTTTCCCATATAACAGCCTGCCCGTCTATCTCTTTTGGAAGCTGCACATTCTGTTCCTCACGGCTTCTCTCATCTGCCTCTGCCGCCATACCTTTAAGTCTTTTAAGTATGCCCTCCTCTCCCGTCAAAGTTTTTGGATATACCATAACATTTACAACATAGAGACACTCCTGCTCCCCATAATTAAGAAGTCCCCGAAGCTCTACCAGCTCTCCGTTTTCCGTTAAGTTCTCTTCCTGTATCTCCCCGAAACTGTTTATAATGTCGCTTCGGCTCGTCTCCCACGTAACAGCAATAGGCTTATCCGGCATCATCCGAATCAAATTCAAATCCTCTTCCACATGATCCACGGTTTTATTGTTTCCAAGAACAATCCGCTCCAGCTCATCCATAGTTCGGCGGAATATCTTCTTCACCTCCTCCTCGCTGTATCTGCGCTCCCCCACCTCTATGTCAACAGTCTCTTCCAGCCGCTCATCGGCGACTATCACCTCAAAGGTTTCCTTTTTACTTCCTTTCCCATAGCTGTTTCTCTGAATATCCCTGACCCGGACGCTGCGCATTTCTACAGCAATGAAAGAGAATGACAACACTACCGTAATAATCAATACAAGCCGTATTTTTTGTTTTAATTTCTTATCCACATCACACCTCTATCTCCAGCATTCTTTTCCCCATGTACCATGCAGCCGTATATATTCCAAGACAGAGACTCATAATCAACATTCCCCCCGCATTGTCATAAAGTACCTCCATAAACTCAGGGAAACTGAGCTTCATATAGACAATAATTCCAATGGGAATCATAGTCATAATCCGGAACTCCATTTTTTTAGCAGCAATCATCGTTTCAATTTCTTGTTTTACATCCATTCTCATGCATATTTTTTCAATGGTGTTTTTTAATACCTGGATCATATCTCCCCCGCCTCTTTTTAAAACGGTAAACACTGTAACAAAATTACTTACTTCTTCTATTTTTACACGGCAGGCAAGTTCACGCAGCGTCTGCTCTGCAGTGACATTCATCTCCAGCTGGCGTATCATATAAGAAAATTCCCGGATAATTACCGCCCTTTCTCCAAATAAGAGCCTCATCTCCTTCGGAACTTCTCTGATAGCGTTTTCCACAGAATATCCCACGCTGAGCGCCGTTACAAATACCCTGAGCGCTTCACAGAACTGTATTCTAAACTCATTTTCCTTCGTCTGCACACACGCTCTCCTGAAACTTCTATAATAAAAGTATAATCCCGGAGACAGGATAAGCGCCGCCGTTAAAGAATGATAAAAAAGATAAGAGAAAATACCCAATACTGCTATCCCTGTACCTGCCGCCTTTACATACTCCTTTTTCTTAATATCCTGCTGCCAGTAGCTTTTCTCTGTTCTTCATTTCATTTACCTTCACCCACTTTCCGTTTACCTTTCCTTCCGCCGTCCCGGTTTCCTGAAACCGATATAAAACATTGCGCAGAACAACATCGTTATCACATCCGGTAATTTCCTCCACTGTCAGAACCTTTCTGCTCTTGTCTCTGAGCCGCCCAAGATGTATTATAATATCCACCCCTGAGGCAATCTGACGTTGTATCGCCGGGAGAGGCAGATCCATTCCCATAAGTACCATTGTTTCAAGTCTTGCTATCATATCCCCTGAGCTGTTGGCATGTCCCGTGCTTAGTGAACCATCATGACCGGTATTCATAGCCTGAAGCATGTCGATTGCCTCTTCCCCACGCACCTCGCCGACAATTATTCTGTCAGGGGCGCATACGAAGGGCCGTTTTTATAAGCGCGCGTATACTGATTTCTCCCTCCCCTTCTACATTGGCATTTCTAGACTCCAGTCTTACTAGATTGGGCAGCTCCCGTATTTGAAGCTCCGCACTGTCCTCGATTGTAATTACACGTTCGTCTCTCGGTATATACTGCGATAATGCATTTAGAAATGTGGTTTTTCCTGTTCCCGTTCCACCACTGATAAAAATGTTATGTTTTGATATGACTAAGATTTTTAAAAACGAAATAATTTCTTCGCTCACTGCGCCCCAAACTCTTAATTGCTCCAACGTGATGATATCCTTCGGGAATTTTCGGATAGTTACAATGGGACCGTTAAGCGCTATCGGGTAAAGCACCACATTTACCCTGGAGCCGTCTCCAAGTCTTGTATCTACAATAGGCACCGCCTCATTCACAAGACGGTTTGCCTCCGCCGCCATCTGCTGAATTACATCCTCCAATTTCATGCGCGATGCAAAACGCTTATCACTCATTATTAGCTTTCCGCCGCGTTCGATAAAAATATTATCCGTCCCGTTAATCATAATTTCAGTAATGCTTTCGTCTTCTATAAAGTCCTGAAGAATATTAAGCTTGCGAAATGCATTGAACAGCTCCTTTCCCAGCTCCACTTTATCTTTTAGAGAGATATATTCCTGCGCCGCATATTCCTCCAGCACTCTGTGAATAATCTCTACAAGTTCCTCATCCTCCAGTTCCTCTGTAAGATCAAGCTCCTGCAGAATCCTTCCGTGAAGCTCCTCCGCCTCTATCATCTTTCCACTCCTTCCGTCTCATGATTCTCCCCGCCGTCTTCAAGATGTCGCGGCCCAGTTCCAGTTTCACAATTTTTTCCTCCAATTTTCCGTACCCTAGAAGTCCGGCGTTCTTTTCAAACTGCATAATCTTCGCATAGGACTCCTTGTCCTCCCGCACCGGCATATAAATCTCCCCGCACAGATTAAGCAGCTCCCACAAGCCCTGCACACATTCTCCAAAGTCGATGATGATTCTCTTATATATTCTCCGGCTCTGCAGCAGCTCCAAAAGTTCTTTCCATTCCTCCAAGGAGACGGCTTTCAGATCCTCGCTGACAACCATCGGTGCAATATATTCAAGCTCTTCCATGTATCCAACCATCGTACCAAGCCTTGTATCCAAATTTCCCTTTTCCTGCTTTGCATAGTAGAGCAGATCTGCCAAAGTGTACTGTTCCTGCTTCCCAACACGCTCCTCCCACCCGGAATATGCCTCCATGTTCAGATACAGTGTCCTTCCCACCTTGGCGGCTTCCTTGCCAAGAGCAATGGCAAACGCTGTCTTTCCCACACGATTCACCGGAGAATATACCCCTATCAATCTGCAGTCCCCGTAAAGCTGCTGCTTCAGAATTGCTGTCTGACCTCCTCCTGCACAGACCGCTAAGATCTTTGAGAAAATATTTTCAAAGGACTGATATTTAAATACGGCATTGCCCTCCTCCCGGTATTTCTCCTTTACAAGCAGAATGGTTTCTTCTGCCTGCACTTCCTCCGCCGCAAATTCTTCCTCTATTAGAAAAACACCTATATTTTTGTCCTCCGCTATTCTGTGTACTTCTTTCATAGAACTGCATACATGAATCTGATAGCCTGTTTTCTTTGCAAGCAAGGCTGATACTCTCGCGGCATATTCCTGCTCGCTGTCACATATGACAAAACATTTATTCCTCACGCCTGCCTCCTTCTTTTCTTCTAATAAAATGAAACTCTGCTGTCTGAAACGACAATTAGATTGTTGTGATAAATGTGTGTTTAGAAATTAAAATAACTTAAATTTATTTGACTTGTGAGTTGTATTATAAAACGCTTTTGCCCGCTTGTCTATACTAAAAATTAAAATTACCAAACTTTGTAGGTTTTCTACAAAATTTGGTAAAATAAAATTCCATAAAGCAGAGCAATCCCCGGCATTCCAAGCAAACCCGATGTCAAAAATGAAATTCCATTTATTCCCACCGAAACCGAAATGTTTCGATAGTCCAAATATTGGTTCACAAAAAATATAATTCCAATTCCAACTACTGCACGTACAAGAAAATTAATAATAAAACCTGAGTGTTCTTTTGACATAATAAAGTCTCCTTTTGTCCTCTTTACATATGTATATTGGAAATAGTGGTATTTAATTCCTCCTTTTTGCCTATACTAAGATAAAGAGATAATTATTCATAAGTGGAAGGCAGGGAGAGAAATGAAACTATTCCATAAAAAACGTAAGGAGAAAATTGTTTACAGCGAAAAGAATGAGCACAATATCCAAGATCCGGTACTGCTGCAGGAAATAGAAAAGGTAAAACTGGACATGGAAACAGCCTACTCCAATTTTCAAAATGTAGTAGACCCGGATTTAATTGACTGTTATATCTTTGAGAGCAATGCTGCATTCAAGCGCTACCGTTTTCTTCTGAAGCAGGTAAAGGGAGTCGGCTAATCTAAAGAGGATGGAGTATCGCTCCATCCTCTTTCTGTCTAAATCATAACCGATTAGTTTGTAATTGTAAGCTCTGTTTCTTTATCGAATACGTGAATCTTCTGAGCATCAAGAGCAAATTTAACTGTATCGCCAGTTCTTGTTGTTGTTCTTGGATTAACTCTTGCTGTCATTGTAGAACCTTCGTAATCAAAGTGTAAGAATACTTCAGCGCCTAACATCTCGTATACACGGATTGTTGCTTCGATTACTGTGTTTGGTGATGATGCAAGGAAATCAGGATCATCATAAATGTCTTCTGGACGAATACCAAGTACAACAGTTTTTCCATTATATCCGCCGTCGATAAGCTTTTTAGCCTTTGCTTCCGGTAATTCGATAGAAGCAGGACCTGCCTGAAGGAATACTTTGCTTCCCTGTACTTTACACTGAGCATCAACAAAGTTCATCTGAGGAGAACCAATGAAACCTGCAACGAATAAGTTGCATGGTGTATCGTATAATACCTGTGGTGTATCAACCTGCTGAACAACACCTGCACTCATAACTACGATTCTTGTACCAAGTGTCATAGCCTCTGTCTGGTCATGTGTTACGTAAATGATAGTTGTACCTAATCTCTGATGTAATTTAGAAATCTCAATACGCATCTGTCCACGGAGTTTAGCGTCAAGGTTTGATAAAGGCTCATCCATAAGGAATACTTTAGGATTACGCACGATAGCACGTCCCATAGCAACACGCTGTCTCTGTCCACCTGATAAAGCCTTTGGTTTACGGTCTAATAAAGCTTCAAGGTCAAGAATCTTAGCAGCTTCACGAACCATTTTATCAATCTCATCCTTCGGAACTTTTCTTAATTTAAGACCGAAAGCCATGTTATCATATACTGTCATATGCGGATAAAGAGCATAGTTTTGGAATACCATCGCGATATCTCTGTCCTTTGGCTCTACATCATTAACCACTCTGTCGCCGATTTTTAATTCTCCTGAAGAGATTTCCTCAAGACCTGCAATCATACGAAGTGTTGTAGATTTACCACATCCTGAAGGTCCTACGAAGATAACGAATTCTTTGTCTTCGATTTCAAGATTGAAGTCCTTAACAGCTACAAAACCGTTAGGATAAACTTTGTTAATGTTTTTAAGCGATAAACTTGCCATTGTTTTATTCCTCCTAAGAATAGTCATTTTTTCGTCCTTTCTAAAGTATATAAAAAAAGTTCAACTTGGTCTATGCCCAAGTTGAACAAATTTTTTGCAAATGTATAGTCAAGTTGACGAAACTCTCCTAGTAAAGAGACTCTCCTATATACTGTGAACCTCCGAATGCAAGAATCAGCATAAAAATCGGGTTCAGGAAAATAAGTCCAAGTGCAAATCCTACACCATATCCAAAGTTCTGTGCAAGCCTGATATTTAAAATAATACCGATCACAAATCCTACACATGGAACCAAAGTAAGCAGGAACATCCAGCCTTTATCTCTTCCGAATGCGATTTTATACAAACAGTACATATTGTAAAACGGAATCAATGCTTTCCAGCCCGGCATACCGGCTTTATCAAACATCCTCCACCATGCCAAAATGCAAAGCACAAGATACGCTATCCATATAAGACCTGCGGCTCCCGTAAAATACATTGCTATTATGTCTCCCATTGAATTGTTATAAGCAGTCATATACTCCATATTTTCTCCTCCTGTAACTCTCATTTCTTAATCTATATTATCATACGCTTTCCCTCTCATTTTGTCAACGAAATTTACCCTTTACGAAATAAGTCCACTGTAAATCTCTCTTTTGGAGACCCCTCTGTCCTTTGCAACCATCTTCATCGCCTCCTTCTTTTGGAGCCCCTGATTCATATAGTAATTCATGTGGTCTTCAATACTCATCTCTGACCACTTGGCAATGGCTTCATCCCTCAGTTCCTGTCTGCTCTTCCCCTCTAATACAAGGACGCATTCGCCCTTAGGCTCATGCTCCTCATAATAAGAAACCGCCTCCGAAAGGATTGCGGCAAATGCCGTCTCATGTTTCTTCGTAAGCTCCCTGCATACCGTAATTCTTCGTTCTCCAAGAACCTCATGCAGCTCCTTTAATGTCTTCACAAGCCGGTGCGGAGCTTCATATAAAATCATGGTTCTCGTCTCCCCTGCAAGCTCCTTGAGCACCTCCTGCTTTTCCTTCTTGTCATTCGGAAGAAACGCTTCAAATGCAAACCTGCGTGTAGAAAGACCTGAGAGAGTCAGCGCCGTAATACATGCCGCTGCTCCCGGAAGGGAAGTCACTTCTATTCCCACAGCATAGCACATTTTCACGAGCTCTTCTCCCGGATCCGATATACCCGGAGTTCCCGCGTCAGTAATCAGCGCAATGCTGGCTCCTTCCTGCATTTTCTCCACCAGCTTTTTTCCTTTTTCAATCTTATTGTGCTCATGATAACTGGTCATTGGAGTTTTAATCCCAAAATGATTCAGAAGCTTGATACTGTTTCTTGTATCTTCCGCCGCAATAATGTCAACCTCACTCAGCGTTCTCACCACTCTGTAAGTGATATCCTCCAAATTGCCAATAGGAGTTGCACACAGATATAATTTCCCCGGCATCTTTCATGTCTCCTTTTTTGTTTTTTCTTACAAAAAATCCTTGTTTTCCTTACAAAAAAATTTTTGTTTTCCTTACAACGTCAGACCAGCACAAAAATCAAAGATTTTTGTGCTGTGTCGGCATTTCCAATGCCAACCTTGCTTATGTCAAGGGTATTATTTTGTAACAGTTCAGCCATAAAAGCTAGAATTGGCTATTTCATAGCCTTTTTCGCTGCTAACGCAGCTAAAATTCTCGCTTATGGCAGAACGCCATATACAAAGTCTACAAAAAGTCTTCGTTTTCAAACACGTTTGAACTCAGATTTTTGTGACTCTGTGCATGGCTGAACTGTTACATTATTTTGTGCAGGCTCATATAATCCCCTTGACATAAGCAGTCTGACGCTGTCTCTACTTTAATCCATACTCTGTCAGAAGTTCGTCCGCATACACATTTACTTCCTTATAGACAACCAGCGGTCTTTCCACTGTCATCCTCGGATTGCCTCCGCGTCTTCCTTCAATTAATACCATATTAGGCTCTTTGTCTATGTAAGGGTGTACCATCCTCATTCTCTTCGGTTCAATCTTATAAGCGCACATCTTTGAAAATATCTCCACAAGACGGAAAGGCCGGTGTACCATATAGAATCTTCCACCCGGCTTCAATATCTTGGCGCTCTCTCTTATAATGTCCTCCAAAGTACACAGCACCTCATGTCTTGCTATTACCTTCGCATCCACAGCATTCAAAATACCGTGCCCTCCTATCATATAAGGCGGATTTATTGTTATAACATCAAAAGAGGCGCCGCCGAAAATGCCGGACGCCTCCTTAATATCACCTGTCACAACCTCCACCTTATCCTCTAAATGGTTAAAGGCAACACTTCTTCTCGCCATATCCGCGCTCTCCTCCTGAATCTCAAGTCCGGTAAACGATTCGCCCTGAGTTTTTGCCTCCAAAAGAATCGGAATAATACCTGTTCCCGTTCCTAAGTCCAACGCTTTTTCGCCCTTTTTTACACGCGTAAAATTGGCAAGTAATACAGCGTCCATTCCAAAACAAAATTTATTTGGATTCTGAATGATCCGATAGCCCTTCACTTGTAAATCATCAAGCCTTTCAAAAGGCTTCACATTATTCTCCATCCAGTTTTGACGCTCCTTCATTTTTCTCCAGCGCCGCAAGTTCGCGCATCTCTTCTTTTGAAAGCTTAATATCGTTCTTCCTGCGCCGCGATTTGAATTTCAGTTCACTTACTTTATATTCACGGATTTCCTTTTCATCATTATCCAGCGTAACAATCACCTTAACAAGCTGGCGGAGCACGCTTAAGCTCTGTACCTCTCCTCGAAGTCCGTCAATGGTAGTTACGTTGTCTCCCACAGACGGCAGACGGCTGTTCAGATACTCATACGTTTCCTGTTCATTTGTCAGGCAGCACATCAACCTGCCGCACACTCCCGAAATTTTTGTCGGATTCAAAGAAAGATTCTGCTCCTTCGCCATCTTAATAGATACCGGTGCAAATTCCGATAAATATGTGTGGCAGCAAAGCGGCCGCCCGCATATACCGATTCCGCCCCGGATCTTTGTCTCATCCCGAACCCCAATCTGGCGCAGCTCGATCCTTGTGCGGAACACCGCCGCCAAGTCCTTTACAAGCTCACGGAAATCAATTCTTCCATCTGCCGTAAAATAAAAAAGCAGCTTATTATTATCGAATGTATACTCTGCGTCTATAAGCTTCATCTCAAGCCCATGCTTCCTGATTTTCTCAAGGCATATCTGAAATGCTTCCTTTTCCTTTTCCCTGTTCTTACTTTCTGCCCTGCGATCCTCTTCCGAAGCAACGCGGATAACCGGCTTTAACGGCTGTGTAATCTCTTCATCCGCAATCTCCTTGGGACCGGTAACAACCTTTCCGTACTCCACGCCTCTGGCAGTTTCCACAATCACATTATCCCCGGTTCTGATATGAAGCTTCCCCGGCGCAAAAAAATAAATCTTGCCCGCAGTCCGAAACCTCACGCCAATTATTCTTGTCATTTCTAGTTCTCCTTTATAGTCAGCAGTAACAGTTCCATGACTAAATCAAAATTTACATTCGCCTTAAGACGTGTTTTTGCTTTCTCAAGGCTGTCCAAAATAATTTCAATTCCTTCATAAGAACTCTTATTTGCTCTCTCTCTTAAATATTTGAGCTGGTCTGCAAACACAACTCCGTTTAAATCTTTTGTCGCCTTATAAATCAGAACGTCACGATACCATATCATAATAATATCCAAATAGTCGTTAACATCCAGCTTATATGCGTTTATCCTCTTAATTGCCGCCACAATTTCAGACATTTCCATATCATTAATATGTCTCAAAAGCTGCAGCGCCTCTTCTTTAATTTCATTAAAGTGGTCCGAAGAAGCCAGCATAATTGCTCGTCCCATATTCCCTTGGGCAAACGCGGCGCAGATATCCGCCTTATAATCCGGAACCCCCATCATTTCCATCAGATATTTACGAATCAGCGTAGTTCTGATA
This sequence comes from uncultured Lachnospiraceae bacterium, assembly GCA_947366105.1. Taxonomy (GTDB): domain Bacteria; phylum Bacillota; class Clostridia; order Lachnospirales; family Lachnospiraceae; genus Faecalimonas. The sequence continues at coordinate 21,659 of CANAZK010000022.1, forward strand.
TTTCTCAGCTTCAGCATAACGCAGCGTGACATTATTGTAGGGAGCATGCTCTCCGCATTCTCCGTCAGAAGAAAGATCACAGCGTACTCCGGCGGCTCTTCAATGGTCTTCAGCAATGCATTCTGCGCCTGTATTGACAATAAATCAGCCTCCGGAATAATATAAATCTTATACGGACTGCTGTACGGTTTAATAACAATATCGTTATTCACCTGGGTCCTGACGTCATCAACGCTGATGGTGTTCGGCTTCTCATGCTGTACACGTATAATGTCCGGATGATTGTTGCTCTTTGCCTGAATACAGGAATGACATTCGCCGCACGGCTCTTTACCACCCTTCTCACACTGTAAGGTCATGGCAAACAGGCTCGCCAGCATTTTCTTTCCCGAACCCTTTTCCCCATTCAAAATATACGCATGAGACACTTTTTTCTGTGTCACTGAATTTTGAATATATTGAATTATGTCGTTATGCCCAATGACATCTTTAAATCCTCTCATATCTATCACCATGCCCTTTACTGCAATATTCATATTTCACGCTTATTATATCACATTTTTTCGCGAATACCTAGTACAATTTGCTCAATACATTCCTCCACATTCTGGTTATAAAACCTGTGGGTAACACCCAGTCTTACAAGATTTTCCTCCGAAAAATCTTCTGTGTCCGCCAAGAACCTCCTGCACATTTCCGCATATTTCGGTTCTTCCTGCCGCCGTTCCCTAAGAAGCGCCCTGAAAAGTCTCTCCCCGTCCTCCACTTCGATATAAATAGGCAGTACAGCCTCTTTTCCAAAATATGCCCTTATTTTCTCGTAAGAAACAAGAGTCCCGATTGCAATATAATTATAATTCTTCAAGTCAATCTGCCCGTCATCCGCAGTAAAATAAATCCATTCGCCATGAACAGTATCATAAGTCCGTGATTCAACCACCTTCCCCGCAGCTTGCATTTTATCCAAACCGGCCTTATTCGTGAAAAAATATTCCACGCCGTCCGTTTCGCCCTCACGTATGGGACGTGTGGTGTATAATACTATCGGTCTTAGCTTTGGTATCATTTCCTTTACTTTCTTGAAAATAGTGTCCTTTCCTGCCGAACTTTTTCCCATTATATAAAATATCTTACCCATTTTCCCACACTCCGATATGCCCTTTTTCTCTGATTCCCTCAATTGTGAATCCAAGGCTGTCATATCTTTCCAAATAAGCTGACGCTTCTGCGGTAATCCTCTCTCCCGGCACTACAAACGGAATTCCCGGAGGATAGATATACGCATACTCCGCCGCAACTTTTCCCACTGCCATACTCCATTTCAAATAAGAAATACCATCCCTCCGAACATTCTTCAATACCTCTGAACTATTTGATTCAATCGGAAGCCTAGGAATCTCCGGCATGGACTCCTTCCCGTCCACCGCAGCCACAGTCTCCAGTTCTGCGTCAATCTCAAACAACGCTTCTCGAAGCCTCTCAAGTCCCTCCTCCGTATCTCCGACGGAAGTCATTGCAAGTACATAGCTTCCCGCTGCCATTTCCATCTGCAGGTGATACTTCTCCAAAAGAATCCTGTAAAGCTCCTTACTTGTAATATTTGCATCTTTGACAGAAATAATGAATTTTGAGTTATCAAATTCCCCGGTTTTTATAATTTTCAAATGCTTCAGTTCATCAAGCTCCCGTCTCAGACTCTCTATATTCCATGCGTACTCCCTGAACAAATCCGGTTCGCGCCGCTCAAGAATATCCATGCAGTAATCAATACTCGCCATAAGGACATAAGAAGGACTGCTGGACTGCAATATATGCAGTAAGTTTCTTACCCTCTCCCTGTCAACAATATCGCCGTTCATGTGTATAAGAGCCGTCTGCGTCATTGCGGGCAGTGTCTTGTGCACACTATGTATCACTATATCCGCGCCCTTCGTATTCGCATTCTCGGGAAAATAGGTTGAAAAGCCAAAATGCGCGCCATGAGCCTCGTCCACAATTAAAGGAATCCCATAACTGTGTACCGTCTCTGCAATACTCTTGATATCCAGCAGTACGCCTTCAAATGTAGGCGAAACCAGCATAACCGCTTTCACCTCTCTATTATCCTCCAGTGCCCTTCTTATGCTTTCGACAGTAACTTCCCCGTTTATCTGTAATTCTTTTTCATATTCAGGATATACATATACCGGATTAAGCTCATTTAAAAATATTGCATGGTAAACAGACTTGTGGCAGTTTCTGGCAGCCAAAATCTTGTCTCCGCGCTCCGTTGTCCCCAAAATGGCGCTTAAAATCCCCACCGTGCTGCCATTAATCAAAAAGTGTGTTTCTTCCGCCTTATAAAGACGCGCCGCCCGCTCTTCCGCTTCCTTGATAACCGAAGCGGCATGGTGCAGGTCGTCAAATCCGTCTATCTCCGTAATATCAATCCCATAGGGAATACCTGTCCCAAATCTTTGTATATTACGCTTATGCCCCGGCATGTGAAAACCATAATAGTCGGAATTACTATATTTTTTTAATTTATCATATAAATCACCCATATTTGTCACCCTCGTTTTTCATATTATTGCTATTATAACATTGTTCGTTTGAAAACGCTCTATTAAATTTCCGCTATTATTCTATGGGTATTTTATATCATTTCATGAACTTCAGGGCTTCCAAATCTTCTTATCTGCTATACTGACTACATTATTATTACACTAGGAGGAAAACATATGAACTGTTATCAAAAAGCTTTCAGCAATATCATCGACAAACTTGCAATCCACCCCGGCGTGTATGCCGGATATCCCTCCCCGTTTGAAAAAGGACGTCTTTCCGTAGAGGCCGTTGCCGGTAATGTAATCATAGATTTACAGCAGGCCGGCTATGATAATTATCAAGATTCACAAACGCCGCCTTATTTCCACTGTTCTTGGAATCCGGGCGATTTTCATGACGCCCCGTACAGACGTCTCGCAGTACTGCGCTGTGTAAAAAACCCAGGGAAGCCATATGACTTCCATTTCATGTATTCTTATGACGACGGTCAGACATGGTATGGCAATTATTTTTCTCCTAATTGCGGAACCCCTGTGGATCCCGACGATGAGCAACAATGGGGAAACTGCGACAGCCCGCGAGTATATTTTGCAATTAAATAAAACACCTCTACATCCTTATTCATACGACAAACGAAAGAGGAGGGGAGCTGTTTTGCCATCTCCTCTTCGATTTGTGTTATTTGATTTCTAAATCATCTAATTCTGATTCTTTTAACGCGTTTCCAATTTTTCTTAACAGTTCAGCCATATCCGATATGACGGGCAAATCATGCCTGCATAAAGAGACGATTACCTTTTGTCCTTGACATCATAATGTTAAGACATTACATAAGGGACAACACATAAGTAATAGTTTTATATTGTGTAAATGTTCTATATAAAGTAAAATGATATTATTGTTAAAGACATTGAAGTCGGAACATCAATGTGATATTTTAAAAATACGTAAAGAAAAAGAGAGGAAAAAAATATGAAGTGCCCAAAATGTGGAAATGAAAATTGTCAAATTATCTCAGAAACTCACTCAACCGGAAAAGATTTTTCCGCCGGCAAAGGATGCTGCGGCGCCATGTTGCTGGGCCCAATAGGCATATTATGCGGCGCATGTGGAAAAGGTAAACAAATCCACTCTGTACACTACTGGGTTTGCCCTAATTGCAGACATAAATTTAAACTGTAATTATGAATGAAAAATTATGGATGAAATCTATGGAATGGTGTCAGAAATATTGTAATTGTCATCAAATTCCTACTCGAAGCTTTTTCTTTAAAGGTTATCAGTTCCCCTTATGTGCAAGATGTACCGGAATAGCATTAGGACATATAGCCGCATTTATAATAGCGCCGTTTTATACATTTAAATATACCGTTTCGGTATTAATGATCCCATTAGTCCTAGATGGAACAATACAATATTTCACTCCATATGAATCAAATAATGTTAAACGGGTAATATCCGGTATTTTATATGGATTCTCCTTTACCTCAACATGCCTGCACATCATCAAAATGGTATTGAAACATACAAAGTAACTGTTTTGGCAGGTCATGGAAACACCGAACGGCAATAGCTGCAGAACAAAGAATCTCGCATGCGAGATTCTCCGCCTGCGGCGGGTCGCATCAGCGACATAATTCTCTTCCGCCGCAGTGCGATCCCCCGGAGGGTTGTTATTTTATAGGAAACGAAGTTTCCTATAAAATAACAAATGGGAATCCTCTATTTCAAGGATTCCCATTCTATACGTGCAATGCGGAAGATGGGACTTGAACCCACACGTAGTAACCCACACTAGAACCTGAATCTAGCTCGTCTGCCATTCCGACACTTCCGCAATCCGTATATTATTATAACTCTAACTTTTCTATTCGTCAAATAGTTTTTGCAAAAATCTGCTTAAAAAATGTAACAGCTCAGACCACGCCATTCAGCTTCGCTCTATCTAAGCAGTTCAATCGTCAGCGAGAATTCCTTTCTCCCTTGAGCCTTCAAAATATATTCGTCATGCGCCCATGCTCCCCAGCTGTTATCGCCGCCGATTCCGGTCTGATACTGATTCAGCCTCAAAACCGTGGCATACACTCTAGGAAGCTCATAAAAATGTCTTGCATTTTCCAGCTCATGGCAAGTATACGGAAGCGCTGAAAATTCAAACGGACAGTCACTTCTTATCCTAACGCCCATCCCATGTTCATCCGTAACGGAAACCCATCTTGTTTCCACATGATTTCCGCACTCTTGCGGAACTACATACCCCGCCATGCTGTCCTCAGGCGTTGTTGTATAAACACCGTACTTCCCTCCGGAACACCGATTGATGTGGTATAAAAAAAGTTGACAGCCCATTCTCAAGGATTTGAGATATAA
>CANAZK010000023.1 GCA_947366105.1 uncultured Lachnospiraceae bacterium
GATCTCTTCCGATCGCTTGCATCGTTAAAAATTCCAAACTTCTTGCGAAGTGTTTCGGCGGTCAGACGCCCGATTAAAAAATCATGATTGTGGCGCACCTGATTTACTATTGCGTCATCCAAAGTAACGCCGCCTATCTTAACAAGCTTGTTAAGAACAAGTCCTCCGTATGAAAGAACGGATAATTCTGTAATTTCACCGCCAAAGTTAGCTATAAAAAGTCCTTTTTCTTTCTGCGCATCAAGTCCGATGCCAACTGCATCGGCTATGCCGCGTTCCACAATATTCACTTCTTTGGCTTTGGCAGTAGAATGAATTACCAAATCAAAGAAAGCTCTTTTCTGAACTTCCGTAACGTCTGTCGGTACCGCAATTACATATTTGGATCCCCGTACAAAACGTTTCCCGTCCTTCAGCAGGTTATTCAGCAGATACTGCATATCGTTGAAGCGGGAAATCGATCCTTCTTTCATAGGAAAAACGATTTGAATGTTCTCAGGCGCCTTCTCATACATCTCGTAAGCATCATCGCCCAACGCAAAAATCGTTTTCTCACCTTCAATTGCAATTACATTCTTTTCCTTCCAAATGGTATCATGTTTCTTGTCATAAACTTTGATTTCATAAGTTCCAAGATCTAATCCATATATATTCCGTAGCATTTGTAGTTCCTCTCATTTGTCATCCATCTCCTCCTCGGAAAGACTGGTATAACAATTATTCCCAATAATAATGTGATCTAACAGCTCAATTCCGATTAAGCTGCCAGCCGCCCTGATTCTTCTTGTCAACAATACATCCTCCTTACTTGGAGTCGGGTCGCCGCTTGGATGATTATGCAGAAGTATGATACTGACTGCATTCTTCTGTAATGCTTCAATAAACAAATCTCTCGGTGAAACAATCGATGCATTCACCGTTCCTTTGGAAATGTCGGTTTCTCCGATCAAACGGGATTTTGTATTCAGCATCAGAAGCTTCATATGCTCTTGGCGAAAATGGCGCATATCCTCCATATAGTATTCTGCAATTTTTGCCGGAGATGAAAAATCCAGTCCTTTGATTGCAGAAGCCTTGGCAAGTCTGCGGCTCAATTCCACAATGCTAACTATCTGAAGTGCTTTTACCCGCCCGATTCCGCGGATTTTTAAAAGCTGTGGTAACGACTGTTGATGTAAAGTAACAAGTCCCCCTCTCTTTCCGGAAGGATATAAAATCTGTCTCGCCAGTTCAAGGCAATTCATATTCTTTGTTCCACTTCTCAGCAGGACTGCCAGAAGTTCGCTGTCTGTCAAACTGTTCACTCCCAAACGTTCGCATTTCTCATACGGACGTTCTTCTTCTATCATATCCTTAATTTTTTCTGTTTGACTCATGTTATTTATAGACTCTTTACGACACAGGAATTATTTTAGCATATTTTAAAAAAGGTGTATACACCTAACAAATTAAATTTTTCTGAAGATATGCGGAATTAGTCGAATGGCGAATAATGCATGGCGATTCTTTCCGCAATTTTTATTCCGTCCATAGCTGCCGACGTAATTCCTCCCGCATAGCCGGCTCCCTCTCCACAAGGGAAAATCCCTCTAATCCGGCTCATAAGCTCATCGTCACGGACAATCCGTACGGGCGATGAAGTTCTGCTTTCCACCCCTGACAGTATCGTATCGCCCTGCGAAAAACCGCAGATTTTGTTGTTAAATTTTTTGATGCCTTCTTCAATAGAACAGGCTATTTCCACCGGAAAAATCGAACGCACATTTGCAAACGCATACTTTCCTTTCATCGCAGGAAGAATTTCCCCAAATGCCTGAGACACCTGATTTTTACAAAAATCACGATATAACTGCACCGGGATTTTCCCATCTGCGAGGTTATATGCGCGCTCCTCCAATTCACGTTGGAATGCAATGCCGGAGAGAGGATGTGTGCTTTCATAATCCTTCGGTGTAACCGTAACGATAATGGCGCTGTTAGCATTTTCACTCGCCCGGGCATGGTAACTCATACCGTTCACGGCCAGCCGTTTTTCCTCTGATGAAGCATTCACCACGTACCCGCCCGGACACATGCAGAAAGAGTACACGCCCCTCCCGTTATCAAGCTGTTCAGAAACCTTGTAGGAAGCAGTCGGCAGAATCTTGCTTTCCTCAACGCCGTACTGGGATCTGTTGATCATTGCCTGTTTATGCTCCACACGCACCCCTACCGCAAATGCTTTCGCCTCCATCGGAATCTGCTTATGATACAACATTTCAAAAGTGTCTCTTGCACTGTGTCCTATGGCAAGAACCGCCGTCTCACATGGCAGTACTTCCGTCTCATTTATAACAACGCCTTTCAGCTCATTATTTTCAATTTTTAAATCCGTCACTTTACTGTGGAAACGTACTTCGCCGCCGGACGCAATAACGGCCTTACGAATATTCTTTACAACATCTGCCAGCACGTCCGTACCAATATGAGGTTTGCTTGCATATAGAATCTCCTCCGGCGCTCCATGCTCCACAAAAATTTCCAATACTTTCCGATTTCTTCCAAAAGTATCTTTTACAAGTGTGTTTAATTTCCCGTCGGAAAATGTGCCCGCGCCGCCCTCTCCAAACTGGACGTTGGATTCTGTTTTAAGTATCCCGGTCTCCCAAAATTCCTTCACATCCTTTGTACGATCTTCTATGGAAGCGCCGCGTTCCAAAAGAATCGGTTTGTAACCGGCTTTAGAAAGCATGTACGCGCAGAAAAGTCCTGCGGGACCGCTGCCTATGACAACCGGACGGAAGCTTAGAGTTTTAGTTCCATCAGCAGTAAATATATATTTCTGTTCCGGCGCTTTGGCAATCTGACCGCCCTTCGCCTTCTTGAGAATACTGCTTTCTTTCGGAACAGCCACGTCTACTGCATATACATAAAAAATCTCCGGCTTTTTCCTCGCGTCAACAGACTGCTTTACAATCTGCATTTTCTGAATCTGTGCCGCGGATATACCAAGTGTTTTTGCTGTTTTTTCTTTTAAATCCTTTTCCGTATGCTGATAGGGCAGTTTTAACTGATTAATCCGAATCATTCATCTTTTCCTTTCGCTGCTGATTTCCCCGCAAGAACGCCTGTGGACCACGCCCACTGGAGATTATATCCGCCGCAGATGCCGTCAATGTCAAGAAGCTCTCCCGTAATATACAGATTTTCCACAATCCGCGACTCCATAGTCGTATCATGGATTTCACTTGTACGGACGCCGCCGGCGCAGACCTGCGCCTGTTCAAACGGATTCACCGCGGTAATCTCTACCTCAAATGTCTTACATTTGGACGCCAAACGCTTAAGCTGCGGTTCCTCCAAATCTTTCACCGGTATATTTCCTCTGATTCCCGAGGCACGGAGAAGAATCGGAATCAGCTTCTTATTGAACATTCCCACCAAAAATTCTTCCGCTGTTTTTACCGGATTTGATTCCTTGCGATTCCCAAAGAAACTGCACAGACCTTCAACGGAGTATTCCGGCATAAAGTCAAGCACTGCCGTCGGAACCGCCTTTTCCTGAAGCGCAAGAGCCGCGTAACGGCTTACCTGAAATACCGGGATGCCTGAGATCCCATAGTTCGTCAGCTGAAGTTCTCCCGTATCAGACGCCAAGCGTCTGCCATCCACATAAATACTGACCTCTGCATTTACACGGACTCCCGCCACGTTTTTGAAAAATGTTCCTTTACCGTGAAGCTGCACAAGGGCGGGCACAACCGGACTGATACTGTGTCCAAAGGATTTTGCAAATGCATACCCGCTTCCGTCTGATCCAAGCGCCGGAGAAGCCTTTCCTCCGGTGGCAAGAATCACCGCATCCCCACGCAAATTTCCTTCCGAAGTTTTTACAAGAAAGTCACGTCTTTTTTCGATGCCGAGAACTTTTGTGCTTAAACGGACTTCCACATGCAGTCTTTTTAATTCCATGATCAAGACATCTGCAACAGCCGCCGCCTGCTCTGATTTCGGATAAAGGTATCCCTGCCTGTTCTTGGGAACAATTCCTAATTCCTGAAAAAAACGAACCGTATCTTCTGCACCGAACTGCTCCAGTACTTTAGAAACAATCGTTGTATCCTCCCCGCGGAAATATGAAGCTTTCATATTCGTATTCGTGAAGTTGCACTTTCCGTTTCCGGTAGATAATATTTTCTTCCCGAGGCGTTCCTTCTGTTCCAATATGACAACATCCGCCCCCGCTCTCGCCGCCATGACCCCGGCAGCCATTCCCGAAGCTCCGCCGCCTATAATAATGATTTTACGTGTGGTTTTCATAACATATCCTTTACTGCATCTATTCTGTCTTCTGCGGCAGGGTTACAATTCCTGCACACACTAGTTTTTCTAAGCTCATAAGAATTCCAAGCTTTGCATGAGGCCATGTGAGCCCTCCTTGAAAATATACTGCGTACGGCGGTTTGATTGGACCGTCCGCGCTCAGTTCAATGGATGAGCCTTGTACAAATGCTCCCGCAGCCATAATAACATCACTGTCATAGCCCGGCATTGCCCACGGAATCGGCGTCACATAACTGTCCACCGGCGCCGCCGCCTGAATCCCCTCGCAAAACGCGATGACGCCCTCCGGTTTCCCAAAAGTAACCGCCTGAATGATATCGTGTCTGCTTTCCGTACCGTTGGGAATGACAGGATATCCTAACGTCTCATAAATATTTGCCGCAAATACGGCGCCTTTTAAGGCGCTGGCCACCACGGTCGGGGCAAGGAAAAGCCCTTGGTAGAAAGCCTGCATTACCCCTAAAGATGCCCCCACTTCTTTACCCAGTCCCGGCGATGTGAGCCTGTATGCACAGTTCTCAATCAGCTCTTCTTTGCCGGCAATATAACCTCCAATCGGAGCAAGCCCTCCGCCCGGATTCTTAATCAGAGAACCGACAACCAAATCCGCCCCTACATCGCTGGGCTCGATTTCCTCCACAAATTCTCCGTAGCAGTTGTCCACCATGCAGATGACCTCCGGTTTGATACTTTTTACGAAGGAAATCAGTTCACCGATTTGCGTCACCGAAAAACTGGGACGTGTCTGGTAGCCTTTGGAACGCTGGATTGTGACAAGCTTGGTTTTATCATTTATCGCCGCTTTGATACTGTCATAGTCAAAGGTTCCGTCTTCTAAAAGTTCCACCTGCCGGTATGTAACTCCATACTCTGCAAGGGAACCTTTTGATTTCCGAATTCCGATAACTTCCTCTAATGTGTCATAAGGCTTGCCCACCGGTGATAAAAGCTCGTCCCCGGGTCTTAGATTGGCAGAGAGCGCAAGCGCAAGCGCATGGGTTCCGCAAGTAATCTGCGGTCTTACCAGTGCGGACTCTGTGTGAAATACACCTGCATATACTTCCTCCAATGTATCGCGCCCCTGATCGTTATAGCCGTATCCGCTTGCATAATGGAAACATGCTTCATTCACACGTCTCTCCTGCATGGCTTTGATCACCTTTAACTGGTTGTACTCCGCGGTCTTGTCAATCTGGGCAAATCGTCCGCAAAGCTTCTCTTCTATCTGCTGCCCGAAGGCATATACCTTCTCTGAGATTCCTAATTTTTTGTACTGCGATATTATATCTAGCATGTAATATTAATCCTTTCTATTATTAATTCTTTCTCTTTTATGGTTTCTACAAGAAACTGCAAAATCCTGGCTTCCTCATAGTTATATTCGTTTTTATTAACCCAAATTACATCCCGTTCTCTTTTAAACCATGTGATCTGTCTCTTTGCGAAATGTCTGGTATCTCTTTTTAAAATGTAAACGGCTTCCTCAAGGCTGAGTTCTCCATTCAGATAGTCAAGGATTTCTTTATATCCCAGTCCCTGCATGGAAACCATTTCCTTTGTGAAGCCTCTGTTTTTAAGAGCCGCCACCTCTGCTATCAGCCCGGCGCCCAGCATCTCGTCAATACGTGCGTCGATGCGCTCATACAGGTTACGCCTGTCATCATTTAAAACAAAATAGCAGAAATCATATGGCGATTCCTTTAAGCGCTCCTTTTCATTATGTTCAGATATCCTTGTCCCGGTCTGCTTGTAAAACTCCAACGCCCTTATGACACGCTTTACATTATTGGCATGGATATCTACGGCAGACTTTGGGTCAACCTCCCGAAGCATGGCGTGAAGATATTCCGCCCCCTTCTTACGGGCAATGGTTTCAAGCTCTGCCCTGTATGCACTGTCCTCTTCATTTTCAGTAAAATCAATGTCATAAAGAAGCGCTTGAATGTAGAATCCGGTTCCGCCGGCCACAATCGGAATTTTCCCTTTTTCATAAATGGCAGTTAACGCTTCCTTTGCCATCTTCTGAAACTTCACTACATGGAACTCTTCATCGGGAGAAAGCACGTCTATCAGATAATGTGGAACGCCCTCCATCTCTTCCTTCGTAATCTTTGCGGAACCGATATCCATATCCTTATAAACCTGCATGGAATCGGCGGAGATAATCTCTCCCCCGATTGCTTTTGCAAGCGCTATAGACGTCTTTGTTTTCCCAACTGCCGTTGGCCCTGTTAATATAATTAATGGTTTCTTCATAATACCTCTAAACAATTCGTTTGAATTTTTTCTCAAGTTCCCGCTTCGTCATTGCAATAATTGTGGGACGCCCATGAGGACAGTGATATGGATTCTCCAATTCTAAAAGTTCTTTAATCAATGCGTCCACCTCCGCGGCAGAAAGCCTTGAGTTTCCCTTTACCGCCGCTTTGCACGACATAGAAGCAATTTTCTCCGCTATCATATCCGGCGCCTGCATAGAATGAATCTCTTCCGAAAGATTATCAAGCATCTCAATCAGAAGTTCCTTCTTTGCAATGCCAAATAGATTGTCCGGCACAGCCCTTACAGCATAAGAATCCCCGCCAAACGACTCAATCTCGAATCCGATTCCTGCAAACATCTCCATATGCGCACACAGAAGCTCCGCCTCCTGCATGGAAAGATTAAGAATAATCGGAGGACTTAAATATTGGGACGTAAACTGACGGTTCTTCATACTCCCGATTGTTTTCTCATATAGTACTCTTTCATGCGCCGCATGCTGGTCTATAATATAAAGCTGTTCGTTGAATTCTACAAGCCAGTAAGTTCCGAAAACCTGACCGATTAACTGATATTCCTTTACTGACTTTCTGCTCAAAAGCTTTTCATCAAAAAAATTAAGCTGTTCCTGATGTACCTTCGGAGCCTCCTGTCTCCTTGCGTAATTCAAAGTCTCCCGAATCCGATCCGCCTGTTCTTGTCCACGATGCAGCCCGGTTTTATCCTTCACTTCTGCCTGCGACTGACGGTTATGGTATGACTCTACCCGCTCCCGCATTTTCCTCATAAAATATGCTTCATCCCGGACTTCACGTTCCTCAGGAGCCGCCGTCTGCTCCTGCCGTCTTACAGGCGCCTTTGGCTGCGGGAGCTGTTCATTCCGTCCTACAGGCGCTTTTGGCTGCGAAGTCTGCTCATTCCGGCTAATAGGCTCCGCAGCCTTTGGAAGCTCTACCCGTGGAATCAGTTCCTTTTCCGTCAGAGCATTTTTAAGCGCCGTATAAACAAACTGGTATACTTCCTGCTGGCTGCTGAAACGAAGCTCCATTTTTGTCGGATGCACATTCACATCCAAATCGTTTCCGTCCATCCCAAAATGCAGTACCGTAAACGGATATTTATGCTGCATCGTAAAATCCTTGTATGCGTCCTCAATCGCTTTTGCAATAATATTGCTCTTCACATATCTTCCATTGATATAATAATTCTCATAATTACGGTTTCCTCTTGAAATAAGGGGCTTCCCGATATAGCCCGTAAGCTTTATGCCGTGAGTGGAGGCGTTTACTTCCAACAGATTATTGGCGATATCCCGTCCAAACACATGGTAAATCACATCCTTTAGTCTTCCGTTTCCCGATGTATGCAGTTTGCTCTGTCCATTGTTAATAAACTGAAGGGATACTTCCGGATGGGAAAGCGCAAGTCTTAGCATTAATTCGTTTACATGGCTTGCTTCTGTCATCGGTGTTTTTAAAAACTTCCGTCTTGCCGGTGTATTATAAAATATCTGATGTACAAGAAATGTGGTTCCGTCCGGCGAGCCTGTTTCCTCAAGTCCCTTCTCCCTTCCGCCTTCTATTATATATTTTGTTCCCAAGTCGCTGTCTCTTGTTTTGGTAATCAGCTCCACTTGTGCAATGGCGGCAATGCTGGACAGGGCTTCGCCGCGGAATCCCAGTGACGTCACCGTAGCCAAATCTTCCACGGAGCGGATTTTGCTTGTAGAATGGCGCAGAAAAGCAAGGGGAACCTCGCTTTTCTTAATTCCGCATCCGTTATCGGTTATCCGTATAAAGGAAATGCCCCCTTCTTTAATTTCCACTGTAACGGCTGTAGCCTCTGCATCGATGGCATTTTCTACTAATTCTTTGACAATAGAGGCCGGGCGCTCGATTACTTCCCCCGCCGCAATCTTATCAATGGTAATTTGGTCTAACACTTGAATATCTGCCATTTTAATTCCTCTTCCTCATTTATCCCCATCTGTTCTTAAGCTTATTCTGAAGACAATAAATAGTGTTCAGCGCATCCATCGGCGTCATATGGGTGACGTCCAGTTCTTTTAATTCTTTCAGCACATCATCATCTTTTACGGTGTCAAAAAGTGAAATCTGCGCCAAATCCACCTCGTCATATTTCTTTGCCTTGGGCTTTCGCTTTGTGTCCTGACTCTGTGCGGTCAAATCACGGATGCGGGTCGTAATGTCGGCGTCTCCCAGCTCGCACACAATTTCCTTGGCACGTGCAATAACGGATTCCGGCACGCCGGCAAGCTTGGCAACTTGAATACCGTAGCTCTTATCCGCGCCTCCCTTTACAATCTTGCGTAGAAATACAATATCATCGCCCTTTTCTTTCACGGCAATGCAGTAATTATTTACACCGTCTATCTTGCCTTCCAGTTCAGTGAGCTCATGGTAATGGGTCGCAAAAAGGGTCTTCGCCCCAAGCAGCTTATTGTTGCTGATATGCTCCACAACCGCCCACGCAATACTGAGCCCGTCGAATGTGCTTGTCCCCCGCCCGATTTCATCGAGAATAAGAAGACTCTTCCCTGTGGCGTTTCTTAAAATATTAGCAACCTCCGTCATCTCTACCATGAATGTACTTTGACCGGATGCGAGATCGTCCGACGCTCCCACCCGGGTAAAAATGCGGTCCACACATCCGATGTTTGCGTTTTCCGCGGGAACAAAGGAACCGATTTGTGCCAAAAGAACAATCAGCGCCGTCTGACGCATGTAAGTAGACTTTCCCGCCATGTTCGGTCCCGTAATAATAGAAATACGGTTCTTTCTGTCATCCAGCAGCGTGTCATTTGCAATGAACATATCGTTTGGAATCACTTTCTCCACAACCGGATGCCTGCCGTTTTTAATGTCAATCACACCTTTTTCGTTAATCTCGGGTCTTACATAGCCGCTGCGCTCCGCCACAAACGAAAGAGACGTGAAAACATCGATTTTCGCAATGGCTTTGGCTGTTTTCTGAATACGCAGCACTTCATTTGCAATGGTATCGCGGATTCCGCAGTAAATTTCATATTCCAAAGCGCAGAGCTTATCCTCCGCACCCAAAATAGTATCTTCCAGTTCCTTAAGCCTTGGAATAATATAACGCTCTGCATTTGCAAGCGTCTGTTTTCTTGTGTAGTATTCCGGCACCTGCTCTTTGTAAGAATTGCTTACTTCAAGGTAATATCCGAATACTTTGTTATATTTAATTTTCATGCTCCGGATTCCGGTCTTTTCACGCTCCTCGGCCTCAAGTTCGGCAAGCCATGTTTTTCCTTCCGTCTTGGCGCTCCTTAAGCGGTCCACTTCTTCATTGTAGCCGTCTCGGAGAATCCCGCCTTCTTTCATTGCCAGGGGCGGTTCGTCAATGACGGCTTCCTCTACCAGTCTGTATAAATCCTCAAGGGTGTCCAATTCTTCATGAAGCTCCTTCAAAAGCCCGCTTTCCATTTCCTCCAAAAGATATTTGATATGCGGAAGCATCTGAAGCGAACTTTTAAAAGCCGTCAAATCACGTGGATTTGCCGACTGGTATGTAATGCGGCTTATGAGGCGTTCTAAATCATATACTGATGAAAGATACTCTCTTATTTCCTCTCTTGCGATGGCATTGTCTTTTAATTCAGTAACTGCGTCCAAACGTTTTAAAATGTCATCTACATTAATCAGCGGCTGCTCTACATAACTTCTTAAGGTTCTTGCACCCATCGCCGTCTTTGTCTTATCCAATACCCACAAAAGAGAGCCTCTCTTCTGTTTTTCACGAAGCGTCTCACACAGCTCCAGGTTTCTTCTGGTAGAACTGTCAAGAAGCATATATTTTCCCGTCGTATATCCGGTAATATGTGTCAGATGAGAAAGCGACGTTTTCTGCGTCTCATAGAGGTACTGGAGGAGCGCCCCCGCCCCGATAACGCCGCAGTTATAATCTGCAAGTCCAAGTCCCTCCAGCGTGCTGACTTTAAAATGATCCTTTAACACTCTTTCACACATGCTGTCGTCAAAATACCATGCGTCCAAGGCATAAATCGCAATACCCAAACGATGCTTTAAATCGTCCAAATCCATACCGCTCATATAAAAGGGTTCGTTACAGATAATTTCGGACGGCGCAAATTTGGCAATCTCATCCAAAAGCTTCCGGCTGCTGTCAAGTTCCGTCACATAATAATCTCCGGTTGACACATCCGCAACGGACAGTCCATATCTGTCCGCAATATATACGATACACATAATGTAATTGTTCTTGGATTCATCCAGCGCATGGGTATTCAGATTCGTTCCCGGTGTAACAATGCGCACAACCTCCCGCTTCACGATGCCTTTCGCCGTCTTCGGATCCTCTACCTGCTCGCAGATAGCGACCTTGTAGCCTTTTGACACAAGGCGGTTCAAATATCCCTCCACCGCATGATACGGCACGCCGCACATCGGCGCCCGCTCCTCAAGTCCGCAGTTTTTCCCTGTCAGAGTAATCTCAAGTTCTTTGGATGTGGTAATCGCATCCTCAAAAAACATCTCGTAAAAATCGCCTAATCTATAGAATAAAATGCAGTCTTTATACTGTTCCTTTGTTTCTATATATTGCTGCATCATTGGTGTTAATTCCGCCACAGTTTGTTCTCCTCTTCTTTCGTTTTGGTATCTCATTCCTTAACAGATTTACTTTTCATTATATCATTTTTTAGGCTTTTATAAAAGTATGAAATTTTATAAAACATGATACCGGGGTTTCTCCTCTTTATAAAGCCAGTGTGCCAAATATCCGCTCAACAATATCCCGGCTGCGCACAGACCCGAAAATATAACGACAAACGGAAGACATATCTGTCCAAACAGCTGCATGGGCTGATCCGTGTAATCCCACACATTCCAGCCAAGCCATTTATTCACAACGATTCCCGTGATGAATTCGCAGGCAGTTACGAAAACCACACACCTTCCAACTTGAAGCCAAAGAGGATCCGCCCACTTCACCGTAAGTCCCTGCCATGTAAAAAACATAAGACAAATTCCGCCAAGTACGAACATGGTCCAGTGTGAAAAGCCTCTGAAATATATTTCAAATGCATAATAAATGATTCCGCCAAGCGCCCACATAAATATATACTCGCTAAACCTTTTCATAGAAAAACGTCCTTTCTATTTTATGATTCTCACAAATAGTTTGGACGTAATCTGTTTAAAATATGGGTGGTATATATTACTTATATCCTTCTTCCGATATAATAAAAGCCTTTGCATTCCTCCAAAAAGACGTCTACAATTTTTCCGATCAAGTCGGCTTCTCCCGGAAAATGTACAAGAATATTGTTGCTGAGTCTTCCGGTTACAAGTGAGCTGTCATGATCATTTACGGATTCCACAAGAACCTCCTGTGTTGTTCCCGTATGTACGGCGCACACTTCGGAAGAAATATCCTGTACTTCTTTCAAAAGCCTGTCAAAACGCTCCTTCACAATCTCCTCCGGTATCTGCTCTTCCATAACCGCCGCCGGGGTCCCTGAACGTTTGGAGTAGATAAAAGTAAACGCACTGTCATAGCGTACCTTCTTCACCACATCCATCGTCTCAAGAAAATCCTCTTCCGTCTCCCCCGGAAATCCTACGATAATATCCGTTGTAAGAGAAATATCAGGCACCGCCGTCTTAATTTTATCCACAAGCTCCAAATAGGTTTCTTTTGTATAACGGCGGTTCATCTTCTCCAAGATTCTTGTGCTTCCCGACTGCACCGGCAGATGTAGATGTTTACAGATTTTCTTTGAATTTTTCATCACTTGAATCAGTTCGTCAGACAAATCCTTAGGATGTGAGGTCATAAAACGGATTCTTTCCAGTCCCTCAATTTTCTCAATCTCCTGAAGCAGCCTTGCGAAAGTCATAGGCTCATCAAGGGTTTTACCATAAGAATTTACATTCTGCCCAAGAAGCATAACCTCCACCACGCCGTCGGAAACAAGCCCTTCGATCTCCCGCACAATATCTTTCGGATTACGACTCCTCTCTCTTCCGCGCACATACGGAACGATACAGTAGCTGCAGAAATTATTGCAGCCAAACATAATGTTTACGCCTGACTTGAAAGAAAATTTACGTTCACTCGGCAAATCCTCCACAATCTTATCCGTGTCCTTCCAAATATCAATCACCATGCGTTCCGATTCCAAACGAGTGACGATCAGTTCTGCAAACTTATAAATATTGTGGGTTCCAAAAATGATATCCACAAAACGGTAACTTTTTTTTAACTTTTCCACAACCTGCGGCTCCTGCATCATGCACCCGCATAATGCAATCATCATATGCGGATTCGTTTTCTTTACCCGCTTCAGCTGACCAAGCCTTCCATACACGCGCATATTTGCATTTTCACGTACAGTACAAGTATTATAGATAACGAAATCAGCTTTTTCTTCCTCTGCCTCTTCCACATATCCAATTTTTTCTAACACACCGACTAATTTTTCAGAGTCTCTTGCGTTCATTTGGCACCCGAATGTTGTGACGCAGAAAGTAAGCGGACGTCCAAGCTCTTCCGCCTGTCTTTTCAAATATTCCTCTGCTTTGGCAATATAGTAATACTGGCGCGCAGGCTCTTCTAGCGGCGCCTCTTTTGTTAAATTCATTTCTGTCACGTTTGGCACTCCCTTCTAAACAAACCGGTTCGTACCGGCATCATATTCATAATCAATCTTTTTCAGTGTACTGACAATTTCAGTTTTGTCAATGCCCATTTCCTCGCACATCACATCAAGGCTGCTGTAAAAATCCCTTAATTTCATATTTACGACACTTAGCAGCAGCATAGGATCCTTTGGTAAATTATCCATATTTTTACACCTCTTTTTCTTCCGTTACAATCACATCCGGCTTTTTATCATAGTTTTTTGCAGGAATCATGTCCGTTTCCTGAATCGAGAACGCAATTCCCATCGTTGGATTGTCAGGATGTCTTTTCAAATATCTGTCATAATATCCTCCGCCTTGTCCTATGCGGTTCCTGTTTTTATCAAATGCAACAAGCGGCATAAGAATCAATGCGGCATCATCGTCTGCCATATGGGCTTTCTCAGGCTCAAATATGCCCCTAAATCCCGGTTTCAGCTCATCAAGACTCCTTATGTAGTAAAATTCCATCTCTTTTCCCTCCACCTTTGGAACAGCAACCTTCTTGCCTGCCTCAAGCGCAAGCGCAAGAAGAGGCCATGTGTCCGCTTCTCTTTTATATGACACATAGCCGTAAACCGTTTCCGCCTTTTGAAACAAGGGATGGTCTGATACCTTTGAAACCAATGCGCTTGACATTTCATTCCATTCTTCTTCACAAATATTGTTTCGCTTTTTTATAAAGACCGCTCTAATTTGTTCTTTTGCTTCCATTTTTATTTCCATATTTTTCGCCCAAATTTGTAATACTTCCATCCGCTTCTCTGATAGAAATATTATCAAGCTGACCTCTTAAGTTCCGTTTAAAGGCTTCAATATATTCTGCTCTTAATACCTTCTGCTCTTGGAGTTCGGCTGCCGTGAGTCCCTCCGCTTTTGATTTCTTGTATAATTCATTGATTCTTTGAATTTTATCTTCCAGCATTTCTTTCGTTCCTCCCTGTAAGTATTTTACTATCTTACACTATATTTTTCTGTAAGTCTATGTTCTTGCATGATGAATAATAAATTTAGCTCGAATAGCTTTCTAAAAAGCTGTAAAGCCTCTCCTGGGTTTCAATGGGTTTCCAGTTCTCAATCTCCGTGGCGATATCTTCCGGAAGCCCGTTCATCGGTATGCTTGTATATTCGTACAATGTTTTCTTGTCTCCAAGATACACTGCAATAAATCCATTTAAATTTTTGAGATAATACACGTCTGCTTTTTCAGCATTTCCCTCAACAGGAACCGAATTTTCCCGTTCCTCTTCCACGGCCGGATGTTCCGTCTGCGCCTGCTCTCTCGTCCTGTCATAGCTTGTCCGGTACGCAAAAGAAAGCAGTGTGACACAAGCGATTATCGCCATAAAAAAACTAATACTGTATCTTTTTTTCATAAAGGCACTCCTTTTTTCTTTACAGTATTAGCTTTTATTTGTCATTTTATACTAATTTATGCTTTTTACACAATTTAATAATAACCTTCTCTCAATAAATGGAGTCTCTTGAAAAGCGTAACAAGCATTCCGCCCTTCGGCATGGCGAGTATCTCATCCTCCGACAATCCGCCGAGCATCAGAAGCGCCACCGCATATACTAAAACGGCGATAAACAACGCAATAACCGTTGCAAGCTTTCCAGGAAGAATAACCTCCAATATCAGCTGAGCAATCAGCGCAACCACACCCATGATAATAGATGCAATAATCGGGATTAAAAATGTCTTATGCTGTTCCTGCACATATCCGATTTCCCTATGAAGCGCAGCGCCGTTTAAAAGGCACATACAAAGCGAGAAAATCATGGTTGCCACTACAACTGCATAGATATTCATCTTCAGCGCCACAAGCATAATCACAAGGGAAATCAAATGTATTATAAGGGAAATAACGGCATTTCTAATAGGAATCGTCATACGGTTAATCCCCTGAAGCATTGCATTTGTAATGGTTGACAATGAATAAAATGCAATATTAAGCGCGCCGGTCATAAGAAGAAGCGCCGGTATTTCGTTATCACCGGTAAAAAGCAGGTCCAGTATCGGTCTTGCAAGTACAAAACAGCCCACGGTACTAGGAATTGCCACCAGCATAACAAACCTTGTTGCAAGGTGTATTTTGTGGTGCACCAGTTTACGGTCCCTTGCCGTAACGGCAGCCGTCAGGCTTGGGATAACAGACGCCCCAATAGCATTGGAAAGCGCCAAAGGCACATTGACCAGTGTGGTGAATTTGCCGCTGAACATTCCTATCAGGGTTTCATATCTCTCTTTTTCCATCCCTTGGACCGACATAATATTATTGAAAATGCCCACATCCAAAATTTTGGTACTCTGATAAATAGCCGTGCTCAGTATTACCGGAGTAATCGTCATAATCAGTATAGG
This sequence comes from uncultured Lachnospiraceae bacterium, assembly GCA_947366105.1. Classification (GTDB taxonomy): domain Bacteria; phylum Bacillota; class Clostridia; order Lachnospirales; family Lachnospiraceae; genus Faecalimonas. The sequence goes on from CANAZK010000023.1 coordinate 15,637, forward strand.
GAAAATAACGGAATAAGGCTCCCGGTGCCTTGTGCGGTCTCTCCTTAACTGTCGGCGGATAATTTTCTTATATGCGGAGTACACCAACAGCAAAAATAAAAGTCCCGAAACAGCGCCCACCAGTGTTCCCAAAGTCCCGCCTGCCGCTCCGTACGCAGGCGCCAGATAATCCAACTTCTTTTTCTCAGCCGCCTGCCTTCCGAATTCAAAGAGGTAACTTGCGCCTACCACGCTTACAACCGCATTTACAATCTGCTCCAAAATCTGCGAAACGGCAGTGGGAAGCATCGTTCCAAGCCCTTGAAAATAGCCTCTTATAACTCCCATAACAGCCACGATCAGAAGACATGGCGCAAGCACCCGCAGCGCATACTTACTCGGCTCCATTGCCATAATCTTGTCTGCGATAAAACCCGCGCCGAAGAAAACAATCAGTCCGATTGCGGTTCCTGCAGTGATTGCAAACATAAGGGCTGCCTTAAATACTTTATAAGCATTGCGCCGCTCTCCTTTCGATACTCTTGCAGAAACCAGTTTGGAAACCGCAAGAGGAAGACTGTAAGAAGTCAGAAGCAGTGCAATTGCATAAATTTCAAAAGCAACGCCGTAATAGCCCTGCCCCTGATCGCCCATTATATTTATAAGAGGAATGCGGTAGATAACGCCTATGATTTTCGTAATAATTCCGGCGGACGCCAAAATCATTCCCTGAGCCAAAAACGCTCCCTCATTTTTCTTTTTCCTTGTTCCCATATGTTACCTCACACGATTTATCGTATTATATTCAATTGATTCAGTATGTCTGCCTGTTTTGATTCCATTTCAAGCCGTTCCGGCTCGTCTATATGATCGTAACCTAATAAGTGTAACATACTATGCGCAATTAAAAAAGCATATTCTCGTGTAATTGTATGTCCGTACTCTTCTGCCTGAGTAAGAACCTTCTCCTTTGAAATAACAATATCCCCCAGCATCAGTTCTCCTGTTTCCGGGTGGAAGCAATCGTCCGCCTCTTCAAGGAAGCCGAACTGTCCCGCTTTTTCATAATCAATCATCGGAAATGACAAAACGTCGGTTGCCTTGTCAATTTCTCTGAACTGCGCGTTCATTTCCTGAATTTCAGGATTCATTGTGAGTAGCAGACTTACTTCTGCCTCATAGGGACACTTTTCATAATCCAGTACCGCTTCAATGACTGTCCGCGCCAGTTCCTCACACGGAAGATCTAATTTCAAATCGCCTTCGTCTTCAAAATAAAGCGTCATTATCTTCTCCTTCTTTCCCTTACACCCGGTTTCTTCTTCTCGTATTCTTCATATGCTTTTACAATCTTCTGCACAAGCGGATGCCGAACAACATCCTTACTTGTAAGATTGCAGATCGTTATATCTTCAATATTCTTCAAAACCTTGACAGCCGTATCAAGTCCGGAAACAGCATCAGACGGAAGATCCTTCTGTGTGGCGTCTCCCGTTACCACAACCTTGGAACCAAACCCGATACGGGTAAGGAACATCTTCATCTGCGCCGGTGTTGTATTCTGTGCTTCATCCAATATAATAAACGCATTGTCAAGAGTACGCCCCCTCATATATGCAAGAGGCGCCACTTCAATCAGCCCCTTTTCGGAATTCTTTATAAATGCCTCCGCTCCCATAATCTGGTACAGGGCATCATAAAGCGGTCTTAAATAAGGGTCGATTTTACTCTGCAGATCGCCCGGAAGGAATCCGAGCTTCTCGCCCGCCTCAATGGCTGGGCGTGTTAAAATAATACGCCCCACTTCGTTATTCTTAAATGCTGTAATCGCCATTGCCATCGCCAAATACGTCTTTCCTGTTCCGGCAGGCCCGAGTCCGAAAGTTATCATTTTCTTACGGATTGCATCCACATATTTTTTCTGTCCAAGGGTCTTTGGTTTTATCGGCTTTCCCTGAAGCGTATGGCATATAATATCCTTGTCGATTTCCAACAGCCCGTTTTCATTTCCTTCAAATGCCAGCGACAGGGCATAATCTACGTTCTGCTCTGTAATGACGTTTCCCCTCTTTGATAACTCCATAAGCTGCTGGAGAACATTTTTTGCCTTATCCACATAGGAAGCCTCTCCCAGTATCTTTACCTTTCCTTCACGTGCGATCAGCGTAACATGTAAGGTACGCTCAATTTTCTTTGCAAAAACATCGAATTCTCCAAACACATTTTTCTCATGCTCCGCCGATATTTCCATTACCGTTTCTAATATTCCCATTTAATTGACTCCTTCTGGTGTTTCCTGACTTTTATCTTCAATCTGAATCATCTCAGTATCTATTCTTTCATATGCCTGCTTAATAAGAATCAAATCTCCTTTTGCAACAGCAGTCTCCTGCTCTTTGTATATTTTAACATTTTTTTCAATAATTTCTACCCCTTTTTTCTCCAATTCTTCGCAAAACGCTGCAAAATTACCGCTTAGAATCTCCTGAAGCTCTCTTTCGCTTCTTTTTTCCTTTTTAAGAGTATACTCTCTTACAACATTCTTTCCATATGACAGCGGAAAATAGAAATTTTCGCCCAGCTTTAACTGTTCTTGGGAAGTATAAGATTCCGAATTCTTATAACTGTTTTTGACCGTTCCCAGTTTCCATAAATGCTTCGGCGTACGGATAAAAATCTGTGTTTTCTTTTTGTCCGTGTATACCTTCTTCTCGTAATGTATCGGCAAAGATGCTTCGTAGCGCTCTGTTGTTTTAATATAAACATCCGCATCGGCAGACTGATACCGGTATTCCGTTACTTCCCCTGCATCATTTTTTATTTCCACTCTCCCGCTTACCAAAAGATCGCCCTTTTTCACATGGTCTCCGACAGAAACCGAAGGTACACCGGTTCTTGTTATAATTTTTACAACCTCCCCCTCTTCCGAAGCTATAAGATCGGTTACCGTCTGGTCTTTGCTTACTTCCTCCTTAATAGTATCTGTGTTTTCCTTTACCTGGATTATAAGTCTAGTACCTTCAATAGAAGCCGATACCCATATGATATCGTTAAAATGTTTCCTGATATCCTTTGCAATCTGTGCGCAATCTATATCTGATTTTTTCATGCCATGTCTTACGCTGGTCCTCTCAAGGTATTCGAGTATCACTTCGTCGGTTCTTGAATAGTTTCCCTCAATATGAATATTCCATACAAAGGTTGACATTATGTAGATGGAAATGATGCATCCAAGAGCGCCAGCAAAGAAAATCTTTCGTTTTCGATATTTGTGTAAAAAAAAAGGAAGACCATATCGATTTAAAATCACAACTTTTGTCTTCGTCTTTCTGATAATTGGTTTTAATTTGCGAAATCCTTTTATGCTGACAAACATTTCATAGTTATTCCTATACGGCTTCAGCCCCCACAAGTAAATGTTACGGCGGCTGCACAGGTTCAAAAACCGTTCCGGTGAATACCCGATAATCTGAATGCGCAGATATCCTCTTATATAACGAATTATAGAAAGTAGCACGCCATACCTCCTTTAACAATATTCTATGGACTTAATCCGTCCTGTTATTTTCATCTCGTCATTCGTATAATATTCAATCTGCATCCGTTTGCCGGATACTTTTATCTGTCCCGCTTTACTTTGTATGCGGATCAAGGCATCTGTGTATTCAATAATTCCTCTGTAATTTTCTATACAGACTTCCGTCTGTCCGGTCATGGTTATAATTGGAACACCGAGCATCACATCCTTGGGAATACTGGCTGCGGCTGCCATTTTACTTTTTAAAGAATCTTTCATCACAAATGCCACACATATACTTTTATAATAATATATGTGCGGCATATTTATTTATTCATATAAAACAACAAGCCATGCTTCCCTGCTGCCCTGCAGATTTAACACTCCTTCTGCCTGCTGCGGAGTCTTTGAATTCAGTATCTCCTCGGCCTCTTCCTCCGTTAAATATTCATATTTTATCATTTTATTAATAACCTGTCTCTGCCGCTGTCCGGCAAGATCAGGATTTACCGTAAGCGCATATGCAGACGGGGCATTTGGAATACCTGCGAGAAGCGTTGCTTCATAATCGGTCATATCTTTCGGAAGCTTTCCGAAATAACCCATGCTTGCATCCTTCACGCAATAGTAATTATTTCCGAAAAAGATAGAATTCACATAAAGCTCCAAAATTTCATCCTTTGTATATTCTCTTTCAAAATCGAGAGCCATAAATACTTCTGCAATTTTTCTCGTAAATTTCTTCTCCTGTGAAAAATACAGATTCTTGGAAAGCTGCTGGGTAATGCCGCTTCCGCCCTCTATCAGGCTCATTGCCTTTATATCATTTACCGCTGCTCTCGCTGTGGCAAGAAGGTCTATTCCGAAATGGGAATAAAATCTGTGATCCTCCACCGAAATGATTGCCTCCAAATAGGTGTCCGGAAGCTCGTCTATCGTCGTATACCCCGACTTGCTTCTTACTTCCTCCACCTTGTCCTCAATCGGAACCGCCTCGATTGCATCCTTATACATATTATATCCTTCGTATACAAGATAAGAACAAGTTCCGACTCCTGCTATAAAAATGATCAGCAAAATAGTTCTTATTGTTTTTCTTAATGTACGCATGTCCGTCTCTCCTTATATATGACATACTATCATATAAATTTGAAAAGAACTTTGCGATAATCTTAAGACTTTCTAAACAATCACTTCACCTTTTCTTATCATGTGCTCCAGAAGTCCGTGAAGCCCCTTCACAATGTCTCTGTAAGTGGCGTCAAAATTACCCGTGTACCACGGATCCGCTATGGCTCTCGGTTCATCACTGAAATCCAGCAGCATATGAATCTTTCCCTCCGGGTCGCCGCCTGCAATACGTGTCATATTGCGGATATTCGCGTCGTCCATCCCCAATAAATAATCGTAGTTTTTATAGTCTTTCTTAGTCATTTGAACTGCACTGTGAGGCAAAACCGGAATCCCGGTCTCTTTCATCTTGTTGACCGTTCCATAATGCGGCGGATTGCCTATTTCCTCACGGCTCGTCGCCGCGGAGTCAATGTGAAATTGGTCGGTCAGACCTCTTTTGCTGACCATGTCCTGAAAAACAAATTGTGCCATTGTGCTGCGGCAGATGTTGCCGTGGCAGACGAAAAGTATCTTAATCATAATTTATTCCTTTCTCAAAATGCCCGAAAACGCCGTGTTTTGGCACGTTTTGCGGACTTCTAATTTAAATATCAGCGCCCTCGTTTTACTACACTTTTTGCAAAATGGGGCAAATCGTGGCAATTCACAGCCCTCATTCGTAGTCTTTCCGTAGTCGGACAGGGGGTGCAAAACTACTCCGCTTTTTACGGAAACGGGTGCATTCTCCCGATTGGTGGGTGCATTATTTAACGATAAGATTTTCCCCATATATATTTTTATACTCCTCCTAAAAAATCTGCAATAATGTGCATAGAATTATTTCATCCGGTAATCCAATATATTTGAAAAAGCCAGCATAAACAATAGCCAATAGTGGTGCATATAATTTTGCACTATCACCCCATTCAACCGTACCAGAATGTGTTTTGTTATTGCGTAGTTTCACAAAAGAAGCAATGTTAGCCTCATTTACCTGTGGTAACACCCATTTTGCAACTATTGCATCAGCCACTTCATGATTTTCATTATACAATGTAAGAATTTTCTGTTTCAATGTATAATCAAGATATTGAAAAGCACTGCTTATTGTAGTTTCTTTATTAACATCGATTTCACTATGAGATTTAGAAAAATCTGCTATCGTTTTTTTGATATTCTTTTTTATTTCCTCTATGAGAACATCTTTCTCTCTGCTCCTCTTATCATCCAAATGGTAAGTGACCTCTAATGCTGTACATAAATCCTGAACATTTTTTATTGATATTCGGTTGACCATCTCATTATTTTCTGGCAGAAGTTCAAGTAACGTGTCAGCTTTACCATTTACAATTCCTTCTATTAAATTCGGTATATAATCAAAAATACTAAATATCGGTATCACATTATGACATTTTCTCGTAGAGTAATTATCATAGCGGTCAAAAATTTTGCAAATTCCTGTTTCAAAAAACTTATCATCAGAATTTTTCTGACTAAGATATCCTTCAAAGTAAACATTATTTTGTGAAGTTAAAATCGCAATAAGTTTTTTTGCAATTAAATAGCATTCCTGTATTCTGTCAAAATGCTGTGCATTTTCAAACGAGAAACGAATAAAAGAATTTAGATTCCCAAGATTATATGCACCTTGATGTTCTATGCCATTTGTTCCCCCATCCTGCCTGATAGAAAATGTTAATGTTACTTTTTCATTTCCTATCCTAAAGTCAATTGAACGAGTGTAATCACTCCACGGCCGCATCCTAATTTCCCTTGCTCCATCATATTTTAAATATTGGTCAATATCAGGTGGCTGGATTGCCAATCCGGGATCGCATAGGGCATTTATGTTCCCACCATAAAATGTAATGGCATGAAATTTCTCCCAAGACTCTGTCATCATATTAAAAAAGCCTTGCGCATTACCGCTTGCCTTTATTATGATAGGAGTTGCAAACTTAATAACAGGACTAAAACCCATACCACTGGTACTAAATTTCCCATTGCGCAATATTGCAATCATGCCACCATTATCTTCACCAAACAGATACTCTGGTCGCTCTATATCACGATTGCGTATTCTATCAAAAGACTCATATATCTTTCTATTATCACTTTGAGCCGGAAGCAACGTAACTATATTGTCTGATACATAGTATGTATATTTGTCATCTCCTACCTTTAGATAACCGCAAAAATTATCTGCTATTTTTCTCATAATAAATAACCTGCTCCTTAATAATTTCCTTTTGTAATCAGTCACATACATCACTCAAATATTTTTTACTCTTTTTCCAAAATCTTTTTCTGACTGATATACCATTATTAAAAATTGATTATACCATATCCAGCGTAAAATATCACACACAAATTACAGAAAAACGCCCTGCCGAAACAGAGCTCCTTGTCTTTCCTATTAAATTGCCCGGAACATTTTCTGCGATACCGCTTTTTCCCCTTTTGCCTTATCCATCTCTTTCCTCGCATCTTCTAGCCCTTTCACCCGCTTTAACTCGTCCTCTGCATCCTCCAGCCCAAGGTGCGTATATGTGTTCAGCGTGACGCCGATATCGCTATGCCCCATCAAATACTACAGGGTTTTCGGATTCATCCTCGCCTTTGCCATATTGCTGCAATAGGTATGCCTGCAGACATGGGGCGTAATCTTCGGCATCTGCACCCGGTAAATCTCATTATAGCGGTTAAGCATATGCTTAAAACGATGCTCCCAATGCATCGCCACTTCCGGATATCCTTTTATGTCTGTAAAAAGGAATCCTCCATAGCCGTCTATGATACGCTCATGCTCCGGCGGCTCCCTGTCCTCTATGATCGCCCGGAAGCACTGCGCCACATCATCCGTCATCGGTAATTTTCTGGTTCCAGCATTAGTCTTGGTGCTTTCAATGATGTATTCCATTTTTGATGAGCGCTGCAGTTGATGGTCAATGTTGATTATCTTTTTCTCCAGGTCAATATCAGAGAGCGTCAAACCGCAGAATTCCGAAATCCGCATTCCTGTATGGAAAAGGATGTAGACCACCTCGTAATACTTGCAGTACACCACATCATCATGGACGAATTTCAGGAATTTCCTCATCTGGTCTTTTGTGACAGCTTCGCGTGTTACGCTGTCATTTACAACTACTCCGGCAAGTTCAAATCCGAAAGGGTTTTTATTTAGCACATCATCATCTACTGCCATCTGGAAAGCCGGGCGCAGCACTCCCCGCACCGTTTTGATGGTGCTGTATCCTTTTTTATCTTCCTGCTGCAGCTTTATCAAAAACAGTTTCGCATCAGATGTCTTTATTTTGGAAATCTTAAGATTGCCGAACGCCTGCTTCTTCAGCAGATTTTTCACAAACCCATAATTGTTCTTCGTATTATTTTTTGCCCCTGTTTTAGTGGAAATGTACCTCTCAACTAATTTATTCACGGTTATATTTTTTCCCAATGGATCCAACCGGTTATCCAGATCATACCCTATGAGTTTTTCTTTTTCCCTTAAGGAAATGTCTAGCTTTGTCCCTACCGGCTGCGGGTCGGTGGGCTCCAGCCGCCAGCTATACACAAAATGCGGTATACTTGCAAAAATAACAGTATCTTGAAATCTCATTTTTGATTTAGACCAATAGATATATGGTAAAATTTTCAGAAAAGCTACCAAAAAAGCTACCACTATGCATATTTTTATATCCATTCCGATGGCTTTTTCAAACCGAAAACAAACCCGATGGCATATATTGAGCCAATTATAAGATATACTTTTCGGGTATGATTGAGAGAAAGCATATGTAAAAACAAAATTGGATAAATCCATGCAAAAATCGGGATACACCATTCTCCATTGGACATTACATAAATTAAAAAAGTTAAGCTTATGAAAACTGCAAAGTATTTATTTTCTAAAGTTTTTTTCATTTTTATAATGCTCTCCCAAATATTAATTTGGGGCTCTATTTGCTCCCCGATAAATGGAAGTCATAGTAAATAACCTATAGCAATAAAAAGATAGCTATACAAGCATTTCCTGTTTAATCTTAAATACATTACACCGCTAAGAATAGAAAATATCATAGTAGAAATTCCGTTCCATATTTCAAGTCCTACTCCTCTTGATACGAAATGCATCGCTCCCCATGTCATAGCCAATATAATACCGCCAAAAGGAATTGGACTTTCTTTTTTCAACAAGGTTTCAATCGCTTTTTGCCCATATATTATGATTAGAATAACAAGCATTACCTCAAATATATAGTATAAATACTGCGCACAAAATTGGAATACGGTTTTACCCTGTGCTTCTCCGACAATCTTTAATGTATGCCAATCAATGAAAGTCATAATTTTGCAGCCAATGAAACAGGCAAGCGTTACGATCCAACTTTTCGAGGAAATCTTATCCCTTTTGCTTCCCCTTACTGGAAAATGATAATACTTCCTTGAAAAAGGCAGGAGAACACCAATAAAAAACGCCCACATAAAAACCATTATGATACAATGAATACTTCTTTGCCGCATTGTATAATTCTGTATATCTACATGCAGAAATATAACTTCAATTGCAAATATTGACAGAAGTTCAAGCATAAATGCTCCAAATGAGAGCAAGCTCAGCCATAAATATTTTGTCCATTTTACTTCTTTAACCATTATTTATTCTCTCCTTATGAAATTCCGATTTGTCACTGAGTCAATCAACTTGCGTTTTTACTTCAAACCGTTTAATAACGGTTATCTGTAAATTCTTTGCGTCAATTAAACTTTCCTGTTTGCATTTCGGGCAGTAGAGAGGAAAGTTTTTAAGTTCTGTGTCTACCCGTATCTGTAATCTTGTTTTATTTCCGCAGACAGGACAGCGTATCCATTTATTTCCATGGCTTTTCCTCATTTTACCAGCATTATAATTCATAATTTTTCTTCCGAAATGAACATACATAAAGTCTTTCATTTTACACCAATGCTGTGTATAATGTTCAAAAAACTTATCGGGATTTGGGAAAACGCCCAAATCAGACACAATAGCAGCACTCTGAATATAGGTGTTGTTTTCATTTCAATCAACGGAAATCATTTGAAAGTCTTCTGTTGCAATGGCAAATTTCATAAATTCGCCATGAACATGAGAGTATTTGGCTTTAACGGCTTCAAGATATTTATTGTCTGTAATAACTTCCTTCTAAAGCAAGTCATTGATCTTTATAATAGACTTCTGCCCAGGTATGTACAATTTTGTCTGGTGCAAGTGCCGCAATGATACCTGTGGTTGCTCCATGCTGAAAATCTTTTGATACTTCAAATCCATGAATACGACACGGAATATTTACACCTCTTAACAATGCCATTAAAAGCGTTGCTTTTGTATTGCACTGTCCGTATCCGTCCATTAATACCTGTATAAATATCACTGTGCTTTTTACTTTCATTTTATTATATAAAAACCATTTTGTGTCCAACTATATTGGTGTACTGCCATATCACCAATACCGATTTTTCATTCTCCACAGCTACACTATAAACCAGAATTGTTATTTCCGATTCGGTTTTCTTTTGATTGCCAACAATTTCATATAATCATCAAAATCAGTCGTATTAGTCGGTTCAAACATAACCCATTTCCCGTCACGATAGGTTTTTGCCTCATCATATTGCCTGCAAACGGCATCAGAAAGAGTATTCCTTATATCTTCAAATTTTGTTCTTTC
>CANAZK010000024.1 GCA_947366105.1 uncultured Lachnospiraceae bacterium
TTATAATAAAGCTGAAGGTATTAGGGTTCTGTGGATAAATCTGCGGAAACTCAAGGAGTTTTGAAATTGAGAAAAACATCGAATTATGTTATCATAAAACTGTATGAGAATTTGTACTCGAAAGGAGGATTATCTTGATTACAATTACGAATTATGTCAAGGCAGAGAGTCTTGAACAGGCTTATGAGTTGAACCAAAAGAGAGCCAACAGAATTCTCGGTGGAATGATGTGGATGCGTCTTGGAAAGGGAAGGGTTCAGACTGCAGTTGATTTATCAGGACTAGGTTTAGATACAATTGAAGAAAATGAAACAGAATTTAAAATCGGATGCATGTGTTCCCTTAGAAGTCTTGAGCTTCATACGGGATTGAATACATATTTTAACAACGCAATAAGGGAAAGCGTTCGTCATATTGTGGGAACGCAGTTCCGGAATCAGGCGACTGTGGGAGGAAGTATTTACGGAAGGTTCGGCTTTTCCGATATTTTAACATGTTTTCTTGCGCTGGATTCCTATGTGGAGCTTTATAAAGGCGGAGTGGTTCCTGTGAGTGAGTTTGTGAACATAGAACGTGACAATGATATTCTCGTGGGCGTGATTATCAAAAAGGACGGATGCAGAGTAAAATATCTTACAGAGCGTGCCGCCGCGACGGATTTCCCGATTATTGCTTGTGCAGTTTCAAATGTAGGAAAGTCTTGGAAAGTATCTGTGGGAGCAAGACCGATGAAGGCGGCGCTTGTGTCAGAGGTCACCGAGATTCATAATTCGGAAGAAGCTGCCGGGTTTGCAAAAAAAATGGCGGAGCAGTATACATTTGGAACCAATATGAGGGGAAGCAAGGAATACAGGAAACATTTGGCAGAGACGCTTATCAGGCGTTCTGTGATTTCGTTGATGGAGGAATGTTAAGATGGAGATTAAATTTATTCTAAACGGAAAACAAGTGACAGCCTCCGTCAATGCAGATACGGTTTTGTTGAATCTTGTAAGAGATAAAGGCTGTTACAGTGTGAAATGCGGATGCGAATCAACGAACTGTGGGCTGTGTACCGTATTAGTTGATGGGAAGCCTCATTTATCATGCGCCCTTTTGGCTGCAAGAGTGGATGGAAGAGAAGTTACGACTTTAGAGGGGCTTCAGGCGGAAGCGGAAGAGTTTGGCGAATTCCTTGCAAGAGAAGGCGCCGAGCAGTGTGGGTATTGTTCGCCTGGATTTATTATGAATGTGCTTGCCATGGCGAAAGAGTTGGACAACCCGACAACGGAAGAAATTAAGGAATATTTGGAGGGGAATCTCTGTCGCTGTACAGGGTATATGGGGCAGCTTCGTGCAATCCAGAAATATTTAAAGACGAAAAAGGGGGCGAGGGAATGAAGGTTGTAAATCAGGCGATACCGAAAGTGGATTCCAAGGCTCTTGTGACCGGAAAGCCGGTGTATACAGACGATATTGCACCGAAGGACTGTTTGGTGGTTAAGGTCTTGAGAAGCCCTCATGCTCATGCATTGATTAAGAATATTAAGACGGATACCGCCATGAAGGTTCCGGGAATTGAATGTATTCTGACTTACGAGGACTGCCCGGACAGGCGTTTTACAATGGCGGGGCAGACCTATCCCGAGCCAAGCCCGTATGACCGTCTTATCTTGGATAAGAGAGTGCGTTTTGTGGGGGATGCAGTTGCGGTTATTGCGGGTGAAAATGAAGCGGCGGTTTTGAAAGCAATGAAATTAATCAAAGTAGAATACGAAGTGCTGGAACCGCTTCTTGATTTTAGAAAGGCAAAGGACAATGAGATTTTGGTGCACCCGGAGGACAACTGGGAAAGCCTTTGTCCGGTAGGAGCGGACAATAAAAGAAACTTGTGCGCATCAGGCGTTGAGGGCGAAGGAGATGTGGACAAGGTTCTTTCCGAATGCGAGTATGTAATTGAAGAGACTTATCATACGAAAGCAAACCAGCAGGCAATGATGGAGACGTTCCGTACATATACTTACATGGACGCATATGGAAGGCTGAATATCGTTTCTTCTACCCAGGTTACATTCCATGTGCGCCGTATTCTTGCCACTGCGCTTGATATTCCGAAGTCAAAGGTAAGAGTCATCAAGCCCCGTATCGGCGGCGGGTTCGGTGCAAAACAGACTGTGGTAGCAGAAGTATATCCGGCTCTTGTTACCATGAAAACAGGGAAGGCGGCAAAGATTATTTATACAAGAGAAGAATCCATGATCGCTTCTTCACCGCGCCATGAAATGGAACTTAAAGTACGGCTTGGAGCAGACAAGGACGGGATCATCAAGGCAATTGATGTTTATACATTGTCAAATACAGGAGCGTTTGGCGAGCATGGACCGACGACAGTGGGACTTTCCGGACACAAATCCATTCCGCTGTACGGCAGACTGGAGGCATTTAAGTTTGCCTATGACGTTGTATATACAAATGTGATGTCGGCGGGAGCTTACCGCGGTTACGGCGCCACCCAGGGCATATTTGCAGTGGAATCTGCAGTAAATGAGCTGGCGGCGAAAATGGGGGTGGACCCGGTTGCCCTGCGAGAGAAGAACATGGTAAGGGAAGGGCAGATTATGCCTGCCTATTATGGCGAGACGGCGGCAAGCTGTGGGCTTGACCGTTGTATGGCGAGAGCGAAAGAAATGATGAACTGGGATGAAAAATATCCGGTTCGCGATATGGGTAACGGGAAGGTCAGAAGCGTAGGCGTCGCTATGGCTATGCAGGGATCGGGCATCTCGGCAGTGGATACAGGCGCCGTTGAGATAAAGGTAAATGACGACGGATTTTACAGCCTTTTAATCGGCGCTTCCGATATGGGAACCGGATGCGACACCATTCTTGCACAGATGGCGGCGGACTGTCTCGACTGCTCCATGGATAACATAGTGGTTTCAGGCGTGGACACGGACGTGTCTCCGTATGACTGCGGTTCCTATGCATCAAGCACCACTTATATTACCGGTATGGCGGTTGTGAAGACCTGTGAACTTTTAAAAGAGAAAATTATGGCGAAAGGCGCCGAATACATGGACTGTCCGAAGGAGGAAGTGGAATTTGACGGAACGAAGGTGTTTCACCTTTCAAGCGGCAAGGAGATTACATTAAAAGATATCGGGAATAATGTAATGTGTAACAATGAAGAAATTTTATCTGCATCGGCGGCACATTCTTCGCCGGTTTCGCCTCCGCCGTTTATGGTCGGCATGGCAGAAGTAGAAGTGGATAAAGAAACGGGAAAGGTTGAGCTCCTTGACTATGCTGCGGTTGTGGACTGCGGCACCGTTATCAATCCGGCGCTTGCACGGATTCAGACGGAGGGAGGTCTTGCGCAGGGAATCGGTATGGCGCTGTATGAAGATGTTGTATATGACAGCGCGGGACGTAACTTCAGCAATTCCTTCATGCAGTATAAGATTCCAAGCCGTATGGACGTTGGAACGATCCGCGTAGAGTTTGAGAGCAGTTATGAGCCTACCGGACCGTTTGGTGCGAAATCCATCGGTGAGATTGTAATTAATACTCCGGCGCCTGCAATTGCGCACGCCGTTGCAAGAGCAACAGGCGTACAGGTGAGGGAACTTCCGATTACAGCAGAAAAAGTATATTGGGGCATGAACAAATAATGAAAATACATTTTGTATTACTGGCGGCTGGAAACAGCCGCCGCTTTGGTGAAAACAAATTATTGTCCGTGATGAACGGAAAGCCGATGTATTGTTATTTGGCGGACAGACTTGACAGGCTTCACAGGGAACATGTGGGGCTTAAAGTTATTGTAAGTCAATATAGTGAAATATTGGCTTCGTTGGAAGAGCGGAGCTATCTCCCGGTATACAATGAAGAGCCGGAGAAGGGAATCTCCCATTCCATTCAACTTGGAATCAAGAGGATAGCAGAGCATAGTGTGGGGAATACGGACGCAGTATGCTTTTTTGTGTGTGACCAGCCCTATCTTGAGCTGGAGACGATAGATCATTTTTTGATTGAATATATGTATTCTGGAAAAGGAATCGGCTGTGTTGGGAATGAAAAAAGACTTGGAAACCCGGTTGTTTTTCAAATGAAATATATGGAGGAGCTGCTTGCGCTTACTGGCGATACGGGCGGTAAGAGGGTTGTAAAAGCTCATATGGACGATACATTTATATTTCGGGTGGAGGACAGAGAGCTTCAGGACATTGACTATCAGAAGAAGCCTTTGGTTATTGTGCGGGGAGGCGGCGACCTTGCAAGCGGCGTCATTCATCGTATGTATCGTGAGAACTACCGTGTACTTGTACTTGAGACGGAAAATCCGGCATGTATCAGGCGTCAGGTTTCTTACGGGGAAGCCGTCTATGACGGGGAGGCGGAAGTGGAGGGTGTGCGTTCCGTCAGAATTGCAGATTTAAGCGGCGTCAAGTCATGCTGGGAGAAGGGAGTTATCCCGGTTTATGTAGATGAAACTGCAGCTTCCATCATAGAGCTGAAGCCGGATATTGTCGTGGATGCAATTGTTGCGAAGAAAAATCTAGGCACCCATATTAATATGGCCCCGCTTACGATTGCCCTCGGTCCGGGTTTTGAGGCGGGAAAGGATGTGGATGCGGTTATTGAGACGATGAGAGGGGAGACATTGGGGAAAATATACCGGGAAGGATCGGCGCTTCCTAATACGGGAGTTCCCGGCATGATTGGAGGTTATGCAGAGGAACGTGTGATACATTCTCCTGCGGACGGAAAGATTAGAGCCGTGTGTCGGGTCGGAGATAGAGTGCATAAGGGGGAGGTTCTTGGTTTTGTTGGAGAAAAGCCTGTATGCGCCGCCATAGACGGTATTCTCCGGGGACTTATCAGAGATGGTTTCGAGGTGGAAAAGGGACTTAAAATCATGGATATTGACCCGAGAACAGATGAGCTTAATAACTGTTTTCTCATTTCCGATAAGGCTAAGAAGATTGCGGGCAGCGTCTATGAGGCAGTGAGAACTTGGGAAGAGGAACGATAAGAATGAAATTTCAGAATGCAGAAACCAAAGAAAGATTTCAGACGGTTTATAAAGCAGTAAACCTAAACCTTTTAAAGCACAGGGTGGTATCTTTTGTAGGCGCGGGAGGAAAAACAACGCTTTTGTATGCGCTTGCGCATGAGCTGGCAGAACTTGGAAATAGGGTGGTTGTTACCACAACAACTCATATGGAAAGACCAAAGACCCGCTTTTGTGAATGGAGCGGAGAAATAGAAATAAATAGGGGAGAGGTCTGTACAATAGGAAGATCCTGTGAAGGGGGGAAGATTGCGGGAATTCCCCATATCAGATATAATATGCTTTTGGAATATGCGGATTACGTGCTGATTGAGGCGGACGGTTCTAGAAAAAAGCCTTTGAAAGTGCCGGCGGAGCATGAGCCTGTTCTTGTGGAGGAAACTGATTTTGTAATAGGGGTGCTGGGATTTTCAAGCGTGGGAAAGAAAATCGCCGATGTATCGCACCGGGCGGCGGATGTGGCTGCATTTCTTCATAAGGAGGAACATCAAGCTGTGACGGCGGAAGATTTGGCTAAGATTTCTTTTAGTCCGCAAGGGCTGTTAAAAGGAGTGAGGTGTCCATATCAGATTGTGTGGAACCGCTGGAATGGGCAGGAGACGCAAGTACGGGATGTCTGTCCGGTTTTATTTTGCATGGAAGAAAAATTTTTTCCACAGGGTCTTTAAAATATGATAAAATAAGAACGTAGCACGTTAAGAAGAGATTTCCATAATTGGAGGTTAAAATACATGAGAGCAGCAATTATTATCGCAAGTACATCAGGATATAAAGGATTAAGAGAAGATAAAAGCGGACCAGCGTTGCAGAGGATGCTGAAGCAGGTGGGATTTGAGACAAAGTTTATGAAGGTGCTTCCGGACGACAAGATGATTTTGTCACAGGTTATGAAGAAGTTGGCGGACAATGATTTGGTAGATTTGATACTCACTTCCGGAGGAACGGGATTTGCAAAGGATGACTGTACTCCAGAGGCGACGCTTGAGATTCTTGACAGGGAAATCAGAGGAATTCCTGAGGCAATGAGGGCGTATACTATGCGTTTTACGAAACGTACCATGCTGACAAGATCCGTGGCGGGCATTAGAAAGAATACGATTATTGTGAATCTTCCGGGAAGTCCGAAGGGAGCGTCCGAGTGCTTGGAATATGTGCTGCCGGAGCTTGTGCACGGGGTGGAAGTTTTGACTGGAAAGGCTTCTGAGTGCGCCCGGGAATAGGGAGGAAATTTATGGAAATATGGTTTGTCGCAGCATTTATTCTGGCGGCGCTTTTCATAGTAGTTTTTCAAATTGCATATGGCGGCAGAATGAGAAGGAAGCAGCAGAGAGCAAAGTTCCAAAAGGAGTGGGGAACCATTCCAAAACGGGAATACAGCTATGAGGAGCTTGAAAAGATATCGCGGTATTTTTATTATAATCTGCAGAAGAACAGAATTCAGGAACCGTTTATTGATGATATTACATGGAATGATTTGGATATGGACAGCATCTTTGCCTATGCAAATCATGCAAAATCATCTCCGGGGGAGGAATATTTGTATTATCTATTGAGGACTCCAGCAGCGAATCAGAAAGTTCTTGATGAGAGGGAACGGCTGATGCAGTTTTTTGCATCTCATGAAAAAGAGCGTTTGGAACTGGAGCTCTGCTTTGCAGAAATAGGGAAAACAAGGAAATTTGCAATCAGCGATCATGTGGATTTGCTGCTGACCCTTGAGAAGGAGAACAACATTTGGCATTACCTCGCCATCGCAACGATTCCGGCGGGGCTGCTTATGATGAGTATTTTTTCGGTGGGAACGGGCTTTCTGATTATGCTGGGATTTGTCGTATTGAATATTATCAAGTATTATCAGAGAAAGGGTGAGATTGAGCCGTATTTGGCCACATTCGGCCACATTATGAAGATGCTGGATGCCAGCAGGAAGATATCGGAACTTAAGATAGAAGAAATTGGAGAATATACCTCCCTGGTTGCCGGTGTATGCAGGGAATTCAGGAAATTCCGCAGGGGTTCAGCCATTCTTATGTCCGGCAGAGGAGCGACGGGAGGTCTTGAGGATGTTATTCTTGATTATGTAAGGATGTTGACGCATATAGACCTTTTAAAATTCAACTCCATGCTGGAGGAAGTGAAGAAGAACGCGGGCGAAATTGACGTTCTTGCAGAGAATATCGGTATATTGGATGCGCTTATATCAGCGGCGTCTTTTCGCGAGAGTCTTCCGTTTTACGGAATACCGGAGCTTGAAAAAACCGAGAAAGCATTTATCAAAGTTAAGGATGCGTATCATCCGATGCTTCAGGAACCGGTGGCAAATTCTATTTCGGAAGAACAAAACGTGTTGATTACAGGCTCCAATGCATCAGGAAAATCTACATTTTTAAAAACGGTGGCAATTAATGCAATTTTATCTCAAAGCTTGAATACTTGTATTGCGACATCTTATAACGCCTGCTTTTTCCAAATTTACTCTTCTATGGCGCTTAAGGACAACCTGCAGGGAAACGAAAGCTATTATATTGTAGAAATCAAGTCATTAAAGAGAATTCTGGGCCATACGGGGGATAAGCTTCCGATACTCTGCTTTGTGGACGAGGTGCTTCGCGGAACAAATACGCTTGAGAGGATTGCGGCCTCATCCCAGATATTGAAAAGTTTGGTAAGAGATAATGTGCTTTGTTTTGCTGCCACACATGACTTGGAGCTGACGCAGATACTTGAGGCGGATTACAGCAATTATCACTTTCAAGAAGAGATTCAGGATAACGACGTTCTCTTTAATTATCAGATTTATAAAGGCAGGGCAGTTTCGAGAAATGCGATTAAATTGTTAAGTATTATCGGTTATGACAAAGAAATTATAGAAAAGGCTGAAAGGACGGCGGCATGTTTCCTTGAAACGGGAGAATGGTCGCTCTGAAGGATGGAAATATGGATGTAAAGATATATACAGACGGCGCGGCAAGGGGGAATCCCGATGGTCCGGGAGGATTTGGAACCGTGCTTGAATATGTGGACACAAAAGGAGAACTCCACACGAAAGAGATTTCCCAGGGATATAAGAAAACAACCAATAACCGTATGGAGCTGATGGCGGTAATTGCAGCTCTTGAGGCGCTGAATAGACCGTGTAACGTAGAGCTTTATTCGGACTCTAAATATGTGGTGGATGCATTTAACCAGCATTGGATAGACGGCTGGCTTAAAAAGGGTTGGAAACGAGGCAAGAATGAGCCGGTAAAAAATGTTGATCTGTGGAAACGGCTTTTAAAAGCAAAAGAGCGGCATCATGTAAGTTTTATATGGGTCAAGGGGCATGACGGACATGCTCAGAATGAGAGATGCGATATGCTTGCCACAACAGCGGCGGACGGAGATAATTTGATTGACGATACGGTAGAGACGTGTTAGAATCTATAAATGGCGCTGTATCGGCGCTTTAAATTCAGTAATATATGTAAGTAAGACAGACGGTCGCAGCTGCAGGCGCCGAAAGGCGGCAGATGAGGAAAGTCCGGGCTTCACAGGGCAGGATGCCGGATAACGTCCGGTGGAGGCGACTCTAAGGAAAGTGCAACAGAAATATACCGCCTGAGCGTAAGCGTCAGGTAAGGGTGGAAGGGCAGTGTAAGAGACTACCGCTTCTTTGGTAACAGAGAGGGCATATGTAAACCCCATCCGAAGCAAAACCGAATGAAAACGATGTGGCGGCCCGTCACGTTTTAGGTAGGTTGCTTGAATCTGCCGGCAACGGCAGGTCTAGATAGATGACCGTTCAACGACATAACCCGGCTTATCGTCTTGCTTCATATAAAATAAAAGCATATTTCCGAAAGTGTGTAATATAATGAAGTGCGCTTTCGGAAATATGCTTTATTTTTGGGTTTTATTTTTTCTTGTATCGCTGTTCGCAGTATTTGCAGCGGTATTCTTCCTTTTCAGGGTCTGTTAAAACAAATATTTGGTCAAGTTCCTGCTCAATGGAAGTAATGCAGCGTGGATTTTTGCATTTGATTACATTCACAATCTGCTTTGGAAGCCTCAGTTCCCTTTTTTCAACGATTTTATTTTGCTGAATGATATTGACTGTTATATTGTGGTCGATAAAGCCCAAAATGTCCAAATCAATGACGTCGATCGGACATTCAATTTTCATAATGTCCTTCTTTCCCATTTTATTGCTGCGTGCATTTTTGATAATGGCGACACAGCAGTCCAGCTTATCTAATTTCAGATGCTTATAGATGTCCATGCTTTTGCCCGCCTGAATATGGTCGAGAACAAAGCCTTCTTCTATACTGCTTACGTTTAATGTACTGTTACCCATAATATAATACCTCCTTATGAAACCTTAATATCTAAGAGCGTCAGGATTAATGCCATGCGTACATAGACGCCGTACTGTGCCTGCTTGAAATATACGGCACGAGGATCGTCGTCAATTTCAACAGAGATTTCATTTACCCTTGGAAGCGGGTGGAGCACAAGCATATCTTCTTTGGCAAGCATCATTTTGGATTTATCCAAAATATAAAAATCTTTCATGCGCACATAGTCTTCTTCGTTGAAGAAACGTTCTTTTTGGACGCGGGTCATATAGAGTAAGTCCAGCTTGCCGATTGCCTCCTCCAGACTTTCCACCTCCTCATACGGAACGTTGTTTTTGTCCAATACGTCTTTGCGTATGTAGCCGGGAAGGCGAAGTTCCTCCGGAGAGATAAGTATAAATTTTATGTTCTCATAACGCACAAGAGCATGAATCAGAGAGTGTACCGTGCGTCCGAATTTTAAATCACCGCAAAGTCCGATTGTCATGTTGTTCAGACGTTTTTTCTCAGAGCGGATTGTAAGTAAATCGGTGAGAGTCTGCGTCGGGTGCTGGTGCCCGCCGTCCCCGGCATTAATGACAGGGATACGCGAATGCTGGCAGGCAACCATTGCGGCGCCTTCTTTCGGGTGTCTCATTGCGGCGATGTCGGCATAGCAAGAAACGGTGCGGATGGTATCGGCAACGCTTTCTCCTTTTGCCGCCGAGCTTGACTCTGCGGATGAGAATCCGAGGACGCTTCCGCCAAGATTCAGCATTGCGGCTTCATGGCTCAATCGGGTTCTCGTACTTGGCTCATAGAACATGGTGACAAGTTTCTTGCCGGCACATGCATGTGCATATTTATCAGGGTATGCCTCGATGTCATTTGCAAGATCTAACAGTTCGTCAATTTCTTCCACGGATAAATCAAGCGGATTTAGTAAATGTCTCATAAAATTCCTCCTAACTGTATGTTACAAATTTTCGTGGGTTACTTTTTAAAACCGCAAAACCCCGTTGCCATTGTCCGTTTGACCAACACTGGCATCTGCTTTTTAATATTTGCAATATTATAAGGGATGAAATCATGAACGATTTTAAAAATAGAAATGTT
This sequence comes from uncultured Lachnospiraceae bacterium, assembly GCA_947366105.1. Classification (GTDB taxonomy): domain Bacteria; phylum Bacillota; class Clostridia; order Lachnospirales; family Lachnospiraceae; genus Faecalimonas. The sequence continues at coordinate 10,483 of CANAZK010000024.1, forward strand.
TTGCTTGATATAAAATGAATACTAGCTTGAATATTAACAGTCCAAGAAGTACAAATAAAAAAACAAAGGAGAAAACAACACGGTTTATATCTGTGCATATATCTTGGCAATCTCATACATACAATCGTATTCATGCTATATCCTCCTGTAAAAATGTTTTTATTATCATATACTAAAACGGAAATATTTTCAAGGTGAGATTGAAAAAAATTTGATCTCACCTTCGATATTATTTCAACGTTCTATTTCAGAAGTTTTTCATACAGAAGTCCGGCGCCGAACCAAAGCGGCGCATAGTCCAAACGGATCAATCCTTTGATATTGAATTTTGCTTTGCTGTAATCCCACGGACAAACATCATATTTCTGCAGAAGAGATCCGGTAAAAAACTCTCCTAAGAAAATGCAGCATGTATATACACCTCCCCGGATAACTGCATTCTGATGTTTTAAAAGTTTATAGACAGGAGCAAGAAGGCTCGCCAGTCCATAGATTGGAAACATCCATATAGAAGTTCTGCCTATCAGTTTGAATTCTTTGTTGTGGAATGAATGAAGGGCGGTAAATATAATTTCCATGCACCATCCCACGGTTCCACAGAGTATAAATTTGTTTTTCATACTGCAAGTATTGCAGGAAAACATGGATTTTATACAAAAACTATATTATAATACAGAAAGAAATTTCGGAGGAGTGGTAAAATGTCATTAGAAGGAATCAGAGAACAGCTGGATGTGATTGACGAGCAGATTCTTGCGCTGTATGAAAAGCGCATGGAGCTTTGCCGGGCAGTCGGGGAGGATAAAGTAAGGACAGGGAAAAAGGTATATGACAAAGAGCGTGAAAATGCCAAGCTGGCGGTCTTGACACAGAAAGCGTCAGGTGAATTTAATAAAAGGGGCGTGAAAGAACTGTTTGAACAGATCATGTCCATGAGCCGTAAACTTCAGTATCAGACACTGGGGAGACACGGCGTATTTGGGAAGACTTCATTTATTGAATTGGATGAGCTTCAGAGGGACAATGCACGGCTTGTGTTCCAAGGAGTGGAGGGCGCTTACAGCCAGGCGGCGTTACATAAATATTTTGGAGACGGCAATAATGTATTTCATGTAGATACATTCCGGGACGCTATGGAGGCAATAGAGGAAGGTTCGGCGGATTTTGCAGTGCTTCCCATTGAGAATTCGTCTGCAGGCGCAGTTAGCCAAGTGTATGATTTGCTGGTAGAATTTGAAAATTATATTGTTGCAGAAGTAGTTCTGCCCATTCATCATGTGCTGGCGGGGAGCGTCGGAACAAGACTTGAGGATATCGAGAGGGTATATTCTCATCCCCAGGGCTTGATGCAATGTGCGAGATTTTTGGATAATTACAGGAGCTGGCAGCAGATAAGCGTTGCGAACACGGCTGTTGCGGCTAAGAATGTAGTGGAGGATGATATGCATACAGAGGCCGCGGTATGCAGCGAGTATGCGGCAAATATTTACGGGCTTGAGATACTTCAAAGAGAAATTAACCATGATGATAATAATTCTACCCGGTTTATTATTGTCACGAATCAGAAAGTATTTTTGAAAGGGGCGCGGAAAATCAGTATTTGTTTTGAAGTCGCCCACGAGAGTGGTTCTCTTTATCATCTGCTATCGCATTTCATTTATAATAACCTGAATATGACCAAGATTGAGTCAAGGCCGGTGGAAGGGCGCACATGGGAGTATAGATTTTTTGTTGATTTTGAAGGGAACATGTCCGACGGGGCAGTGAAAAATGCTATACGGGGCTTAAGAGAAGAGGCAAGAAACTTAAAAATACTAGGAAATTATTAAATGGAAAAGAAGGACGGAATCATGAGGATAAATGAGCGGATATTATACAGGCATATGGAACATGAGAAAGCGCTTGAGGGTATGGCGTTTCTTATGGAAGAATACGAAAGTGATCATTATAATAAAGAGGACTTAAAGGGGCTTTTATATGAATGCGTGAATATGATTCTTGAGCTTTCGGAGAGCCATGGGTTTGCAGGTAATCTGTGGCACAATTATCTGACGTTTCTGCTTGCAAATCATGAAAATGCTTACAGTACGGCATGTGAGATTGCAGGAGAGGCGGATGGAAGCATTAATAAAGCGGCGCTTCATGACTTCGCGATATTCAAAGAGCTGTTTGATTATGACTTCAAAGAACTGGAAAAAGGGCTTGACGTTGACTGTATTTCCATTTTGACTGACTATGAAAACATAAGTGACCGGGGAAAGGTGTATAATAAGCGTGTCAGGGATCGTATTTGCCGGCTTGGACAAGCATTGGGCAGTGCGGAAGATATAGAAGAGTTCAAAGCGGCGGTAACGGAGTTTTATAAAGAATTCGGTGTTGGAAAACTGGGACTTCACAAAGCATTCCGTGTAGAACACACCGAGGAGGGTACGCAGATTGTCCCGATTACAAAGACTGCACACGTATATTTGGATGATTTGGTAGGATATGAGATTGCGAAGCAGAAGCTTATTGATAATACCGAAGCTTTTGTGTCGGGCAGGAGGGCGAATAATTGTCTGTTGTTCGGCGATGCCGGAACGGGAAAATCTACCTCGGTTAAGGCAATTTTAAATCAATATTATGACCGGGGACTCCGTATGATCGAGATGTACAAGCATCAGTTCCGCGACTTGAATGATGTGATTGCACAGGTGAAGAACCGGAATTACAAATTCATTATCTATATGGATGATTTGTCCTTTGAAGAGTTTGAAATAGAGTATAAGTATTTAAAAGCTGTGATTGAAGGAGGGCTTGAAAAGAAGCCGGATAATATCCTTATCTATGCTACTTCCAACCGCCGGCATTTGATTCGGGAAACATTCCGGGACAAGAGCGACAGGGACGAGGAACTGCATACAAATGATACGGTTCAGGAGAAGCTGTCTTTGTTTGCAAGGTTTGGCGTATCTATTTATTTTGGAGCGCCGGACAAAAAAGAGTTCCAAAGAATCGTCATGAAGCTGGCGCAAAGAGAAGGTATAGAGATGGAGGAAGGGGAACTGCTTCTTCAGGCAAATAAGTGGGAACTGAGCCACGGAGGACTGTCAGGAAGGACGGCACAGCAGTTTATTGATTATCTTTTGGGAAAAACGGGGACTTAGGTTGCCAAAGACAGCGGCGGGGAGTATACTATATTAAAAGCGGACGAGGAGGAAAGCTATGAAAAGAAACAAGGGAAAAATGAGAGCCATTGTAATGGCAATTCTTGTACTTGCCATACTGGTATCAGGTTGTGGAAAAAAAGCAACGCCGGAAGCGTTATTGAAAGATATTGCGGCTAAGATGAAAGATGTGGAATCCACAAGCACAAATATGCTGCTGGAGATTGCCGTATCTGCTGAAGGAGAAGCTGTAGAATTGAAGATGGACATTGACTCGGATGCAGTTATGAAGACGGCAGAGTCCTATGCGAAAGGAAATGTGGATGTAAACATGCTCGGTATGAAGAACGCTATCGAGCTGGAACTATACCAGGTGGTAGAGGATGGAAAATATGTTAATTATGCCGGCATTTTGGGGCAGTGGGGCAGGCAGGAGCTTGATGAAAAGCCTCAGATAACAACGGAACTTTTTGATGAATTCGGTAAAGCGTTTGCAGAATTTCAATTGAATAAGAATCTTGTGAAAGTAAACGGCAAAGAGTGTTTTGAATTAAAGGGCGACGTCAGTTCAGCGGTTGTTTCATATATGATGTACAGCGATCTTTCCAAAGAGATGGGACTTGAAGAGTATTTTGACGAAGATGAATTGGAAGACATGAAGATTCCATGTACTCTTGCTATTTATAAAAAAGATGTTCTCCCGGCACAGATAACGCTTGATATGAAAGGAATGTTTGACAGCATGTCCGGTATGGAGGAGGTCGATGTAGACAAATGCAGTCTTGTAGTGACTTATAACGAGTATAACAAGGTGGGAAAAATTGAAGTGCCGGAAGAGGTTCTTGAAGAAGCGGGCGGTGTAGATGCATATGATGGATTAGACGGCTTTACGGACAGCGGATTGTCCGTGGAGCCTGCCGCTCCAAGCAGTGAACTCGGGAAGGATTGGACAAGCTTTACGGTACAGATAGATGATAAAGTTCTTTCCCTTCCGTTTGCTTTTTCCGAACTTGAGGCGTTAGGATTTAAATTGGATGATCGTGATATCACAGAGGATTATATCTTGAATCCGAAGGATTCGGAGTTTGTATTTCTGACAGACAGTAGAGAAAATGAAATCGGCATTGCAATTACAAACAATAGCGGAGAAGCGAAAAAGATTTTGGAATGCGAAGTGACGGAAGTAAGCGTTGACAGGTGGGGAATAGAAGGAGGACTTTCTGTTCTGCTTCCGGGAGGTATTTACATCGGAATGCCGAAAGACGAAGCGCTCGCGGTGTATGATAAGTATGACGAATTCTATGACGGGACTTATTCGGAAAACTATGGCTGGTGGACAGACGATGATACATATGCAAGCTGTTCTGTCAACATTGATAAAGAAACAGGGAGGGTAGATGATATTTCTATTGGATGGTAGAAGGTATAAAATATAATTCGTGCAAAAATGCGCAATCCGCTCACGCGAACTGCGCATCTGTTTTTTTAGTCTATTTGATGTATTTCCGAGATGTCAGAGTCAATGACAAGAGAGTAGTTGGTGTAATATACGACAAATCCGGGTTTTCCGCCATTTGGTTTCTTAACATGCTTTTTTTCTACATAATCTATTTCTGCTTTTTCATTTCCGCGGCTTTTGGAATAATAGGCAGCCAGCTTCCCGGCCTCTTCAAAGGTTCTGTCAGGAAGTTCGTCGCCGTTTGTCTTGACAATCACATGGGAGCCAGGAACATCTTTTGCGTGGAACCACCAGTCGTTGCCTGTTGCAAAGCGGAAGGTAAGTTCCTCGTTTTGAATATTATTTTTGCCCACATACATATGATAGCCGTCGCTTGAAATATAGTGGAACGGTCTGCTGGATCCTTTTTGTTTCTTTTTTGTGGACTTCCGTTTTATATAGCCGGAACCGGTGAGTTCTTCCTTAATCTGTATCAAATCATCTTCGCTGAGCGCGATGTCAAGGGCGTTGCTTACAGATTCCAAATATGTGATGTCATCTTTCGTTTCTTGAATCAATTCCGACAAAGCTTCAAATGTGCGCTTTTGTTTGTTGTATTTGTCAAAATATTTTTTTGCGTTTTCCATTGCGGTTTTTTGGCTGTCTAGGGGAATTGTAATCATTTCGTTCGTATAGTAATTCAAAGCCTCCAGTTTTTTGGCGCCTTCCTCAAGATTATAGCCGTATGTGTGGATCAGTTCGCCGTATATTTTGTATTTATCTCGGTGTTCCGTATCGCGAAGCTGCTTCCACTGAAGATCGTATTTCTTGCGGTTGCGCTCAAGAGCAGTCTGTACAATCCGGCGTAAATCAACAGATTTCTGCCGGATGCGGGTAATATTGTTTTTCGCCGCATAATAGGTTTCCAGTGTTTCAGAGATTGAATCGTATTTTTTTGGCGTGTACATATTAAAATGTGAGAGCGGAAGCGCACAGAATTCTTTTGGTTCCCCGCCGTCATAATAGATAACGGGAGTAAATTTTCCAGACTTTACTGCGTCAAAGTATAAAGAAAACTGGTTGAAAAGATGAAACTGTACATCCGCCGGCAAGTCCTTCGGAGTTACTTCAGACGGGATGCCGGAAAGATAGCAGACTTCTTCAGCAACAACGGGACTTACTCCGGTAAACGTAGAATACAGCGCTTTGGCAAGAGGCATCGGTTTAGCTGTAAGTCCGCTTATAAATGCTTCCTGTCCCGTGGTGAGCGGGTCGAGTTTTTCTATTGTTTCAGGGATAAAGTAATCCTTTCCGGGAAGGACTTCCCTGACGGAGCTCATCTGTGCAGAAACATGTTTGATACTGTCTATAATCATTCCTTTATCATTGCAGAAGATGATATTGCTGTGTTTTCCCATAATCTCAACAATAAGAAATTTTTTACAGATATCCCCTAATTCATCTAGATGTTCAATCTCAAAACATATGATTCGTTCAAGCTTCGGCTGACGGATTCCCGTAATACGTCCGTTGTTAATGTGTTTTCTTAGAAGCATACAAAAATTAGGCGCTGTCATAGGGCTTGGCTTATTTGTCTCTGTCAGATAAATAAGGGGAAGCGACGCGCTTGCGGAAATGTAGAGCCTCTTCTGTCCTGTTTTGGTTTTTAGTGTAATAAGCAATTCGTCTGCTTCGGGTTGGGCAATTTTATTAATCCTACCATCTAATAATGAGTCGTTCAACTCATGAACGATATTTGCAATTGTAATACCATCGAAAGCCATAGTATCTTCCTTTCCAACTTGTACTGTCTATTTTGCTGCTGACTGAATAGTAGTATATCATGTCTTTATTCATGAGTAAATGAATTGACGTTACTTTATAAATAGATTATAATAAAGGACAGCGAAAACCAATGAAATAAGAGGGCTATTAAAAATGATTAAGAGTATGACCGGTTTTGGAAGATGCGAGATTTCCGAAGCAGAGCGTAAGTTTACGGTGGAGTTAAAGGGTGTGAACCATAGGTATTTGGATGTGAATGTCCGTATGCCGAAGAAACTGAACTTTTTTGAGACGTCCATCCGCAATCTGCTGAAACAGTATGTACAGCGGGGTAAAGTAGATATTTTCATTACATATGAAGATTTCTCGGAAGGGCAGGTTTCCCTGAAATACAACGAGACTTTGGCGGGGGAATATCTGAAGTATTTTAAACAGATGGAGGAGACGTTTTCCCTTGAGAATGACGTCCGCGTTTCTGCTTTGTCACGTTACCCGGAGGTTCTTACAATGGAAGAGCACACAATCGATGAAGAGGAATTGTGGAACGGCTTGAAAAGAGCGCTTGAAGGTGCGTTTACCCAGTTTGTCGAGACAAGGAGCGTAGAGGGAGAGAACCTAAAGGCGGATATTATGGAGAAACTGAATGAGATGCTTGGCTTGGTTGACAAGGTAGAGAAACGTTCGCCGGAGATAATAGCGGAATACACTGCCAAGCTTTCGGCAAAGGTGAAAGAACTGCTTGGCGACGCACAGATTGAAGAGGGACGGATTGCTTCCGAAGTTGTTATTTTTGCGGACAAGATCTGTACAGATGAGGAGACGGTGCGTCTGAGGAGTCATATTGAGCATATGAAGAGTACGCTGGATGAAAAGGAAGGCATTGGACGCAAGCTTGATTTTATTGCGCAGGAGATGAACCGGGAGGCAAATACGATATTATCAAAGGCAAATGATTTGGAAGTCTCCAATTATGCAATTGATTTAAAAACAGGTATAGAGAAAATCAGGGAACAGATTCAGAATATTGAATAGAGGGAAAGAAGAAATATGGACAGAAAAGGAATTCTAATTGTCGTTTCGGGTTTTTCAGGGGCGGGCAAGGGAACGCTTATGAAAGAGCTGCTGAAAAAATATGATAATTATGCGCTCTCTATCTCTGCAACCACAAGGAAGCCGAGAGAAGGAGAAACGGACGGGAAGGAATATTTTTTTAAAACTGTGGAAGACTTTGAAAAAATGATTGCGCAGGATGAATTAATAGAGTATGCTAAGTACGTGAATAATTATTACGGTACTCCGAGAGTCTATGTGGAGGAACAGCTTCAGGCGGGGATGGACGTGATTCTCGAGATTGAGATTCAGGGCGCGTTGAAAGTAAAGAAGAAATTTCCTGAGACACTTCTTATGTTTGTAACGCCGCCGGATGCGGGTACGCTTAAGAGCCGTCTTGTGGGACGGGGAACAGAGACGATGGACGTCATTGAATCCCGTATGAAACGTGCGGCGGAAGAAGCGGAAGGTATGGACGCTTACGACTACCTTCTTATTAATGACGATTTAGATACATGCGTAAGAGAAATGCATCATATCATCCAGGGAGAGCATAACAGAGTGTTCCGTAACGAAGAGTTTATGAGCCGTATTAAAGATGAATTGAAGGATAATTTGAAAGGAGAATAAATATATGTTACATCCATCTTATACAGATTTGATGAAAGTAGTAAACCAAGACGTGGAGGAAGGTGCAACAAAGATTGTAAACAGCCGTTATTCCATTGTGCTTGCAACATCTAAAAGGGCAAGACAGATTATTGACGGGGAGAAGCCTCTCGTGCATGCAAAGTACGGGGAGAAACCGCTTTCTGTGGCAATTGCCGAACTGAATGAAGCAAAAATTAAGATTATAACAGACGGGACAGAACAATAGAGAAGAAAAGAGGGCAGATGCACAGCACAGGGTATCTGCCCTGCTAAGTGTAAAGGAGAATTGAATGAACATATTATTTATTTCACTTGGCTGTGACAAGAATCTGGTGGACACGGAGGTTATGCTGGGTCTTTTGGCGGCTGGAGGACATCGGATGACGGATGATGAGACGGAGGCTGATGTGATTGTAATTAATACGTGTTGTTTCATACATGACGCTAAGGAGGAGAGTATTCAGACTATTTTGGAGATGGCTGAATATAAGAAAGAAGGAAAGCTTCGGGCTCTTATCGTAACCGGATGTCTGGCCCAGCGTTATAAGCATGAGATTATAGAAGAGATTCCAGAGGTGGATGCAGTTTTGGGAACAGCTTCTTATGACAAGATTGCCGGGGTGATTGATGAAGCGCTGAAAGGCAGGAGCAGCGTAGAGCTTGAAGATATTAACGTACTGCCTTTCGTAGAAACGAAGCGTCTTGTAACGACAGGCGGGCATTATGCGTATCTGAAGATTGCGGAAGGATGTGACAAGCATTGCACATACTGCATTATTCCTAAAATACGGGGGAACTTCAGAAGCGTTCCTATGGAGAGGCTTTTAGAGGAAGCGGAAAGTCTGGCAGAGCAGGGAGTGAAGGAACTGATTTTGGTTGCCCAAGAGACAACTTTATATGGAAAAGATATATACGGTGAAAAGTCTCTTCACAAACTGCTGAAAGAGTTGTGTAAAATTTCGGGAATTCAGTGGATTCGCATTCTTTATTGTTATCCGGAGGAAATTACCGATGAACTCATTCAGGTTATGAAGGAAGAGAAAAAAATATGCCATTATTTGGATATTCCGATTCAGCATGCAAGCAATGAGATATTAAAGCGGATGGGAAGACGTACTTCAAAAGAACAGCTGACAGAAATCATAATGAAGCTTCGGGAGGAGATTCCCAATATCGCGTTGAGAACTACATTGATTACCGGTTTTCCGGGGGAGACGAAAGGACAGCATGAGGAGCTGATGGCGTTTGTGGATGAAATGGAGTTTGACCGCCTTGGGGTATTCACTTACTCGCCGGAGGAGGATACGCCTGCAGCTGTGATGGAAGGACAGATAGAGGAATGCATAAAGGAAGAGCGTCAGGCGGAACTGATGGAACTTCAGCAGGATATCGCATTTGCCCTTGCGGAGGATATGATAGGACAGGAAGTGCTTGCCATGATTGAGGGGAAGGTTGCAGATGAGAACGCATATGTAGGAAGAACGTATAAGGATGCCCCGAATGTGGACGGTCTTATCTTTGTAAATACGGATGAAGAAATCATGTCCGGTGATTTCGTGAAAGTAAAAGTGACCGGAGCATTAGAATATGATTTGATAGGAGAGATTGTATAATGAATTTACCAAATAAACTTACAGTACTTAGAGCCATTATGATTGTGCCGTTTGTAGTTTTCATGCTGAATGACGGCATTGCAGGGGACGCGGGCAAATGGATTGCGCTTGCTATCTTCTGTATTGCCAGTCTGACGGATTTTTTGGATGGCAACATTGCAAGAAAGCATAATCTTGTAACAAATTTTGGGAAGTTTATGGATCCCCTTGCGGATAAGCTACTTGTAAGCTCTGCCATGATCTGCCTTGTGGAGACAGGCAGACTTCAGGCGTGGATTGTTATTATTATCATCAGCCGTGAGTTTATAATAAGCGGATTCCGTCTCGTAGCTTCCGATAATGGAATTGTCATTGCGGCAAGCTACTGGGGCAAGTTTAAAACCGTATTTCAAATGGTTATGATCATTGTAATGATTGCCGATTTGGGAGGCTCATTTGCAATGGCGGAAACGGTTTTAGTGTATATTTCACTTATTCTTACGGTAGTTTCATTAATTGACTATGTTGCAAAGAACAAGGAAGTGCTGACAAAAGGCGGAATGTAGAATGAGTATCGAGGAAAAGATTGTCGCAGAGTTATTAAAAAAGAAATACACGGTTACAACAGCAGAATCCTGTACAGGCGGACTGCTTGCAGGAACGATTTTGAACGTGCCGGGGGCATCGGAAATTTATAATGAAGGACATATTACCTATTCCAATGAAGCCAAGGAGAGGATTCTAGGGGTGTCCCGTGAAACTTTGGAAACTTACGGGGCGGTCAGCCGACAGACGGCGGAGGAGATGGCGAAGGGCGCTGTGAGAACGGCAGGAGCAGATGTGGGGCTTTCTACCACAGGTATTGCAGGACCCGGCGGGGGAACGAAAGAAAAACCGGTAGGACTTATTTATATCGGATGCTGTATACGAGGAGAGACATATGTACGGGAACTTCGATTAAACGGTACGAGAGAGGGGAACAGAAAGGATACCGTGCAGGCGGTGTTAGAGTTTCTGTTACAAAATATTAAATAAAAAATTTAAAAAAAGATAGACGAAAAGATGAGTTTGTGAGACAATAAATATATATGGTGTTAAAGATATAACAAACACTGTGAAGAAAAAATCATACATATTTGAAAGGAGTCCTTAAACATGATTTATTCACATGAAGTACAAATGATGTGTCCGGTGGCCTCAGGCGCAAATCACGGACCAGCTCCAATACCGGAAGAAGCAAAATGGGTGAAAGCAAAAGAAGTGAAAGACATTTCCGGCTTAACACACGGCATCGGCTGGTGTGCACCGCAGCAGGGAGCATGTAAATTAACATTAAACGTAAAAGATGGTATTATCCAGGAGGCTCTTGTAGAGACAATCGGATGCTCAGGTATGACACATTCAGCAGCGATGGCTTCTGAAATTCTGCCTGGAAAAACTATTCTTGAAGCTTTAAATACAGACTTGGTTTGTGACGCTATCAACACAGCAATGAGAGAGTTATTCTTACAGATTGTATACGGACGTACACAGAGTGCATTCTCTGAGGACGGACTTCCAATCGGCGCAGGACTTGAAGACTTAGGAAAAGGTCTTCGTTCACAGGTTGGTACGATGTACGGAACACTTGCAAAAGGACCTCGTTATCTTGAAATGGCAGAGGGATATGTAACAGGCATCGCCCTTGACGCGAACGATGAAATTATCGGTTACAAATTCGTAAGCCTCGGCAAATTTACAGACTTTATTAAGAAGGGCGACGAGCCGAACGTAGCTTGGGAAAAAGCACAGGGACAGTATGGCCGCGTTGCAGAGGCAGTGAAGATTATCGACCCAAGACACGAATAGCCGTGATAAGCGGAACGAACACAGTTCAATCTGTGTCCGCTTAAGAAGAACCAGCCAAAATAAGGAGGACAAGTAAATGGCTTTATTTGAATCATATGAAAGACGTATTGATAAAATTAACGCTGTGTTAAACAGCTATGGCATCGCTTCTATTGAAGAAGCCGAGAAAATTACAAAAGACGCTGGACTTAACGTTTACGACCAGGTAAAAGGAATTCAGCCGATTTGTTTTGAGAACGCTTGCTGGGCTTACATCGTGGGCGCCGCAATCGCAATCAAGAAAGACTGCAGAAAGGCTGCCGATGCTGCCGCTGCAATTGGAGAGGGTCTTCAGGCTTTCTGTATTCCGGGGTCTGTTGCCGATCAGAGAAAAGTAGGTCTTGGACACGGCAATCTTGGAAAAATGCTTCTTGAAGAAGATACAGACTGTTTTGCATTCTTAGCAGGACACGAATCATTTGCTGCAGCAGAAGGCGCTATCGGTATTGCAGAGAAAGCAAATAAGGTTCGTAAAAAACCGTTGCGAGTTATCTTAAATGGTCTTGGAAAAGATGCGGCTAAGATTATTGCAAGAATCAATGGATTTACATACGTTCAGACAGAGTATGACTACTACACAGGAGAATTAAAAGAGGTTGCGCGTACAGCATATTCTGACGGACTCCGTTCAAAAGTAAACTGCTATGGTGCAAACGACGTTCGTGAAGGCGTAGCTATCATGTGGAAAGAGGGCGTTGACGTTTCTATTACAGGTAACTCTACAAACCCTACACGTTTCCAGCATCCGGTTGCAGGCACATATAAGAAAGAATGTAATGAAGCCGGCAAGAAGTACTTCTCAGTTGCTTCAGGCGGCGGTACAGGACGTACGCTTCACCCGGATAATATGGCAGCAGGTCCTGCTTCTTACGGTATGACAGATACATTGGGACGTATGCACTCAGACGCACAGTTTGCAGGCTCTTCATCAGTTCCTGCCCATGTGGAAATGATGGGACTTATCGGAGCAGGCAACAATCCGATGGTCGGAATGACAGTAGCAGTAGCAGTGGCTATTGAGGAAGCTGCTAAGGCTGGGAAGTTCTAACAAATAGCGTATTTTTAAGGGTTTCCGTTGATGTGGATTGTCAGCGGAAGCCCTGAATTTTGCCGCGTAGCACACAAATATTAAACATAAAAAGACTGTTACCCAAAGTAAGAGGGTAGCAGTGTCATAAGAGAAATTATTTTCGTTAAGTATATCATTATTTAATAAAAATAAGCAAAGGCAGGGCGTTAATCCCCTGCCTTATATGCAAATTATTAAAGTGCCAATTTGTATAATGCTAACTGATTAAGACTTACCCCCTCTTTTTCTGCTTCAATGGCTAATCTTTGATGTAAAGATTTTGGCAGCCTTACAACAAATTTGCCGCTGTACTTGCTTGGTGCTTCCGGAATTGGTATAGGGAGATTATTTTCTATCTTTATTTCAATATATCCTTCCAGTGCTTCATTAAGGCTTTCATATAATCCTTCCAGTGTATCACTAGTGCTTTGGCATCCGTCAAGTTCCAAAATTCTGCCATAGAAATAGTGCCCGCTTTCATCGTTCATTTCCTGCACTAATCTTGTATAGGGCAATCCCATATAATCTTTAACTTCCATGCCTTCATGCTCCTTTCCGCTTGTTATGTTATGTCAGGATAAGAGGATTATTCCCCTATCCTATTCAGCACATCCACAACATAAGCCTTTTTTAATGGATTTTCTTGTTTTATTGTTATCAAATCTCCGGTTTCTTTATTTAGATAATGCTTGTGGCTTCCTTTTTGCCTTGCCGGAATATAGCCATATGCGGCTAAAACTTTGTCTATTTCTTCAGGCCGTATTCCATTTGGCTGTTGCTTCATTTTTTCAATTAGTTTTTTTACGTTTGGCAATATAGCTATCTCCTTTCTTATATATAGTATTATATATAGTATTATTTGTCAACGGAAGTATAGAGCATATTCCTAATGTATATAAATGTATCAAAACAGACGAACAATAGAAATGATACTAAAAGAGGAGGGCATGAATAAATGCTTTATGTCGCTTGCAAGGAATTGATAAGGCTTGCTTTTGAGCAGTCAGCAGATACAGAAGTATAGCAAGGATTTTAATGGTACATTGTCAGATGAGGATTGTATGAAGCTGATAGGGCCTGCAAGAAATACATTTTATAAAATATAAGAGAGAATTAAAAGCAGAATAAGGGTTGTTTAGGCAGGGTTCATAATGAACTGCTGCCATTCTGAAATTTTTTTAAATATGCCAAAAGGCAGTTTTGTGATAAAATAAAAGAAAGTTTTTGCAAATGATTCAAGCGTCAAATTGGAGGAAGTTACAGAACAATTAAAAATGAAGAATCCAAAAAGGAAAATGGAAAGATTGTTATGGATGAAATGAAATTACAAAAAGTATTAGAAATTATGGAGGAACGATTTGGCCATGATTCTCTTATTGCATTAGCTACAGTGGATGACACAAAAACCAAAATCATCTCCGCTGCTATAAAGGCTGTGCGGCAGTATGGTCTGGAAGGCGTAAGAATTCAGAACATTAGCGTACTGGCGGGTTGTCTTCCGGGGCGCTGTACCGTTATTTCGACAGCAAGGAGCAGCTGATGATGGAATGCTTTACCTATGTGGACAAGCAGGCGGCAGCAATTTTTGAACAATTGAAGTTCAATCCCCAAATTATGCTTACTGATCCTGTAGGAGCAGTGAAAAGTCTTTGGGTGTCTTATTTCCGCTTTTGGCTGGCGCGGCCTGATGAGACTATCTTTTATCACCGGTTTCGGGACAGTGCATTCTTTCCGGCATATGACAAGAGCCGGGATGCAAGTTACTTTGGAACCTTTGCAGATATGGTTCGGGCTTTCCGAAAGGTTTTTCCGGAACTAAAGGAGATTAATCAGGATCTGCTGTGGTTTCATGTACTTACCAGTACTGTCATGTATGCAAAATATGTGGTAGAGGGAGTGCTTCCCAATAATCAGGAGACGGAAGAGACAGTGTTCCGGCTTTTGACAGTAGGATTGAGCGGGTATCTGAATTTGGAGAGACAGGAAAAATAAAAACATACTGTTGTATAACGGCTTTTTTTCTTTCGCCATTATTCGGCAGATGATTTTTCTTAATTCAAATTCTACTCATTTGTAGTTCATTATCAAAAACAAGGGTAACACCTTCTT
>CANAZK010000025.1 GCA_947366105.1 uncultured Lachnospiraceae bacterium
GGTACAGAGTCAATATGGTGGAATGCATGGAAATGTGCTATACTGATAAAAGTTAATGAGTATAGGAATTTCCCGGTGAGGTGGCTTATGGCAGAGCTTATTAGAATTTCCGTCCGCAATTTGGTAGAGTTTATTCTGCGGGAGGGAGATATCGATAACAGAATAGCGGCAGCGGCAGATAAAGAAGCGATGCAGCTTGGAAGTAAAATTCATCGAAAGATTCAGCGTCAGATGGGTTCAGATTATCATGCAGAAGTTCCATTGAAGGTGCGTATACCATTTGACGGGTTTGAACTGCAGATTGAAGGACGTGCCGACGGTATTATTATAGAGGATGAAATTACGATTGATGAGATTAAGGGTGTATTCAGAGAGCTTAAGCTTATAGAGAAGCCGGTCGGGGTGCATCTTGCTCAGGCTAAATGTTATGCATATATTTATGCAAGTGAGAAGAAATTAAAAAGCATTTCTGTGCAGATGACTTACTGCAATATGGACACGGAAGAGATTAAAAGATTCCGGCAAAGTTATAGTGTGAAAGAATTAGAAGCTTGGTTTTATGATATTATTGGGGAATACAAGAAATGGGCGCAGTTTCAAATCGATTGGAAAAAGATGCGGAATCGGTCTGTAAAGCAAATCGAGTTTCCGTATGAATACCGGGAAGGGCAGCATAAGCTTGCAATTTCTGTATATAAGACTATTCTTCGTGAGAAAAAACTGTTTATACAGGCTCCCACAGGAGTGGGGAAGACAATGGCGGCAGTTTTTCCGGCGGTAAAGGCTGTGGGGGAAGAGCTGGGTGAGAAGATATTCTACCTGACGGCAAAGACGATTACAAGAACAGTAGCGGAGCAGGCGTTTCAAATATTGAAGGAGCAGGGACTGGAGTATAAAGTGATTACGCTGACGGCGAAGGAAAAGATCTGCTTCTGCGAGGAAACACAGTGCAATCCCGATTACTGTCCATATGCGAAAGGACATTATGACCGTGTAAATGCTGCGGTTTATGATATGCTTACAACAGCCGGCGATATGGGAAGGGGCAGTATAGAAGAGTATGCCAAGAAGCATAGGGTTTGTCCTTTTGAAATGTCTTTGGATGTGTCTCTTTGGACGGATGCGGTTATTTGCGATTACAATTATGTGTTCGACCCAAATGCTCATTTGCGGAGATTTTTTGCAGACGGTGTGAAGGGCGAGTACATTTTTCTTATTGATGAAGCGCATAATCTTGTGGAACGTGCAAGGGAAATGTACAGTGCAACTATTTACAAGGAAGAGATTTTGGAAGCGAGACGAATTGTGAGATATTTGGACACAAAGCTCGCCCGCAGACTTGATACATGCAACAAACAGCTTTTGGAACTGAAGCGAGAGTGTGAAACTTACCGGATTCATGATTCCGTCGGGCATTTTTCCATCAGCATGACGAATCTGCTGATGGAATTTGAACGTTTTATGGAGGAATGCGAAGATTTAGATGTAAAAGAAAAGCTGTTGGAGACTTATTTTCATGTGCGGACATTTCTAAATGTATATGATATATTGGACGAAAATTATACGATTTACACGGAGATGGAAAGCGACGGTAGATTTAAGCTGAAGTTATTCTGTGTAAATCCGGCGGCAAACCTCAATGATTTTTTGGAAAAGGGAAACAGTACGATATTTTTTTCCGCAACTCTTTTGCCGATTCACTATTATAAACTGCTTTTAAGTACGGGCAGGGAGGATTATGCGGTTTATGCAGAGTCTCCGTTTGACCCGGCGAACAGATATGTTTTGGTAGGGCAGGATGTGAGCAGTAAGTATACAAGGAGAAATGAGGTAACCTACAGTCGGTTTGCGGAGTATATTTTGACTGCTGTTCAGGCGAAGCGGGGAAATTATCTGATTTTCTTTCCCTCCTATAAGTTTATGGAGGACGTGTATTTTGTGCTTGAGCCGCGTTTTGAGAAGAGAAACATTACATGTATTATGCAGAAGCAGAATATGACTGAAAAGGACAGGGAGGAATTTCTCGGAGAATTTGAGAGAGAAAGGGAAGACAGCCTTATCGGACTTTGTGTGATGGGAGGTATTTTCTCGGAAGGAATCGACCTTACAAGGGACAGGCTGATCGGCGCGGTCATTGTGGGGACAGGACTTCCGCAGGTATGTAATGAGCGTGAGATTTTGAAACAATATTTTGATAAAATAAACGGAAGAGGATTTGACTATTCTTATCTATATCCGGGAATGAATAAAGTCCTTCAGGCAGCCGGAAGGGTTATCCGTACAGAGGCGGATAAAGGAGTGGTGCTGCTTCTTGACGATCGGTTTATGCTGAGACAGTATCAGGAAATATTCCCAAGAGAGTGGACGAATTATAAGCCCTGCACGGTAGACAAGGCTTATGGATGTTTAAAACAATTTTGGGAGAAGTAGGCAGGAGTTTATAAGCAGCTTTTTCTATTCGCTTATTCAAAGTATTTCAGGAATTCCGTGGTTGCTTTTGATGTTGGAACCTGTTCGTTGTGCGCAATAATGAGCTGACGGTGCGGGAGCTCATATTCTGTCTCGACGGTGAATAAATCCCCATGTTTAGGAAGACAGTAGTCGGGAATAAATGCAATTCCAAGTCCGATTCTTGCCAAGTCGATAAGCAGGTCATTGCTGCTGAGTTCAATTTCCGGAACCAAGTCTAACTGCTGTTGCTGGAAGAGATTGTGAAGAAATTCGCTTGTAGTACTTTTCCGCTCCAGCATTAGAATCGGATACTTTAATAATTCTTTCAACGTAAGCTTCTTTCCGCGCAGTGTGGAAAATTCTTTATTTGCAATAAATACGTCTTTGAAATCACAGATTTTCTTGACGGAGGCAATATTTCCTAAATTGGCGTTGGGATAGTTGGTTACTATTATATCTACCTGTCCCGATTCCAGCAGATCTACACATTTCAGCGACGTCTGATTAGTTACCTTAATATGTATATTGGGAAACTCCTTGTGGAAGCGTTCCAAATAGGGAACTAAAAAGTACCTGCAGATAGTGTCGCTTGCCCCAATTCGTATTTGGCCGCCGGTAGAAACGGCGTCCATAATCTGAGATTCTCCACGTTTAATCAGGTTCATGGCAGGTTCAATGTGGCGGAGCAGAATCTCACCTTCCGGTGTAAGCTGCACACGCTTGGTACTGCGGATGAAAAGCGGCTGGTCGAGTTTTTTCTCTAAAGCCTTAATAGATTGGCTTACTGCTGACTGAGAGATAAAGAGCTGTTTGGATGCTTCTGAAAAACTCAGTGTGGCGGCTACATAGTAAAATACTTTATATAATTCATAATTAATATCCATTATTAGTCCTCCTTATAAATATAAGAGTATTATAAGCTCTGCACAAAAGAATTACAAGTTGATTCTGATTTTGCGGTTTAAAAATATGCGGATAATGTGATAAAATGGATATATGTAAGGAGAGGAGACACAGAAGATGAAAGCATTGCACAGAATTTTGGCGTTTATTGGAGCGCTGTCCCTGATAGCCGTTCTGCTTATTACAGCGGCGGAGGGAGCCATTTATTTGAATTTTAATTATTATCAAAAGGAGTATGAGAAATACGAGGTGTTAGAGGACTTAGACATGGAGATGGAGGACGTAATGTACGTTACCCGTGAGATGATGGGTTATCTTCATGGTAAAAGAGACGACCTTGTTGTAACGACAACTGTGGACGGGCAGGAACAAGAGTTTTTTAATGAGCAGGATAAGTTTCATATGGCAGAGGTAAAAGACATTTTTGGTATTGCGATTCTCATAAGATGGATTTCTCTCGGTGTATTTGCCGTGGTAATGTCCGCCTTGATTTTTATGAAAGCGGCTTGGATGAAGCTTGTATCGAAATGGTATATGTCTCTGACAGGAGCGCTGGCATTGGCAACTGGTATTCTTGCGTATTTGATGACGCGGAATTTTAATAAATATTTTGTTATATTCCATGAGATATTCTTCGACAATGACTTATGGCAGTTTAACCCGGAGACGGATTTGATGATTCGTATGCTTCCGGAAGGGCTTTTTGCAGATTTTGCGGCAAGAATCGGAATATTTGCAGGAGCAGCCGCAGCAGTATTTTTCATTGTGAGTTTTATACTGTATAAGGTTGCAAAAAGAAAGGAAGAAGATGTGAATCTATATAACATAAGTTAAACTTATCAATGGGTTAAGATATATTAATTATTCTTATGATAATAAATGTGGTAAAATGCAACTAGGTGAACAATAAACATATCTCAAAACGGAGGAAATTATGGGTAATGTAAAACGTGTGTATGTAGAAAAGAAACCGGAGTTCGCAGTGCAGGCTAAGGACTTACTGCATGAGGCGGAAAGTTATTTGGGAATCAAGTCAATCTCAAATGTGAGAGTATTGATTCGTTACGACATTGAGAATCTTTCAGAGGAGACCTTTGCAAGAGCATGTAACGGCGTGTTTGCAGAGCCGCCGGTTGATATTTTATATCATGAGACATTTGAAACGGCAGAGGGCAGCCGCATGTTTTCGGTGGAATATTTACCGGGACAGTTTGACCAAAGGGCAGATTCGGCCGTTCAGTGCGTGCAGTTTATCAAAGAAGATGAGGAGCCGGTAATCAAGACGGCTGTTACATATGTTATTGAGGGCGAGATTAATGACGAGGAATTTGAAGCGTTAAAGGCTCACTGTATTAATCCGGTGGATTCCAGGGAGACAGGCGCAGAGAAGCTGGAGACGCTTGTGACGGTATTTGACGAGCCGGAGGATGTGAAAATCTTTGACGGTTTTAAAGACATGGCGGAAGCGGAATTGAAGGAATTATACGGTTCACTGGGACTTGCTATGACATTTAAGGATTTCCTTCATATTCAGAATTATTTTAGAAGTGAAGAGAACCGCGACCCGTCTATGACGGAGATTCGTGTGCTTGATACATACTGGTCAGACCACTGCCGCCACACAACATTTTCAACAGAGTTAAAGGGTATTACCTTTGGGGAAGGGGATTACAAAGAGCCGATTGTGAATGCTTATAAAAAATATATCAGCGATCACAGCGAGATTTTCAAAGGAAGAGAAGACAAGTTTGTCTGTCTGATGGATTTGGCGCTTATGGCTATGCGCAAGCTGAAACGTGAAGGTAAGCTTAAGGATCAGGAAGAATCGGAAGAAATCAATGCATGCAGTATTGTAGTGCCGGTTGCGGTAGACGGCGTGGAGGAAGAATGGCTTGTGAACTTTAAGAACGAGACACATAACCATCCGACAGAGATTGAACCGTTCGGCGGTGCGGCCACATGTCTCGGCGGTGCTATCCGCGATCCGCTTTCAGGACGTACTTATGTATATCAGGCTATGCGTGTAACAGGCGCGGCAGATCCGACGGTGTCTGTAAAGGAGACTTTAAAAGGCAAACTTCCGCAGAAAAAGCTTGTAACAGGGGCGGCGCACGGTTACAGTTCATACGGAAACCAAATTGGTCTTGCAACGGGCGCGGTAAAGGAGATTTATCATCCGAATTATGTTGCAAAGCGTATGGAAATCGGGGCAGTGCTTGGGGCGGCTCCAAGAAGAGCAGTTATCCGGGAGACATCTGATCCGGGAGACATCATTATTTTGCTTGGAGGACGGACAGGACGCGACGGCTGCGGCGGGGCAACAGGCTCTTCCAAAGTTCATACAGAAGAATCAATCGAAACCTGCGGCGCAGAGGTGCAGAAAGGCAACCCGCCGACAGAACGGAAGATTCAGCGTCTCTTTAGAAGAGAAGAAGTAAGTAAATTAATCAAGAAATGTAACGACTTCGGCGCCGGCGGAGTTTCCGTGGCAATCGGCGAGCTTGCAGACGGACTGAAGGTAGATTTAGATAAGGTTCCTAAGAAATATGCGGGTCTTGACGGAACCGAGATTGCAATTTCGGAGTCGCAGGAGCGTATGGCGGTGGTAGTCGATCCGAAAGATGCGGCGCAGTTCCTTGCATATGCGAAAGAAGAAAATCTGGAGGCTGTGAAGGTGGCGGTTGTGACGGAAAGCCCAAGACTGGTGCTTGTATGGAGGGGAAAAGAGATTGTTAATATTTCCCGTGCATTCCTTGACACAAACGGCGCTCATCAGGAGGCAGTCGTAGCCGTCGATATTCCGGACAGAGCGGACAGCATTTTCGTTCGGGCGAAGGTAGAGGACGTCAAAGCAAAATGGTTAGAGACTCTTTCTGATCTTAATGTATGTTCGCAAAAAGGTCTTGTGGAAATGTTTGACGGTTCCATTGGGGCGGGTTCTGTTTTTATGCCGCACGGCGGAAAATATCAGATGACAGAGACGCAGGCCATGGTTGCAAAGCTTCCGGTATTAACAGGTAAATGCGATACGGTTACCATGATGAGTTACGGATTTGACCCATATTTATCAAGCTGGAGTCCGTATCACGGCGCGGTTTACGCGGTGCTTGAGTCGGTAGCGAAAATCGTGGCAAATGGCGGAGATTACAGTAAAATCCGTCTTACATTCCAAGAATATTTCCGGCGGATGACGGAGGAGCCATCAAGATGGAGCCAACCGTTTGCAGCTCTCCTTGGGGCTTATGACGTACAGCTGGGGCTGGGTCTCCCGTCTATCGGCGGTAAGGACAGTATGTCAGGAACATTCCAAGATATTGATGTACCGCCGACACTGGTATCATTTGCGGTAAATGTAGCTGAACAGAAAGATATCATCACGCCGGAATTAAAGAAGGCGGGCAGCAAATTAGTATGGCTCCACATTGATACGGATAATTATGATTTGCCGGTATATGCGCACGTGATGGAACAGTACGGTAAATTTAGAGAAGATATTCAGAATGGAAATATCCTGTCTGCGTATGCACTTGACAGGCACGGCATTGCAGCGGCAGTAAGCAAAATGGCGTTCGGTAACGGGATGGGCGTTCGGATTGAGCGTAATGTGGATAAGAGGGATTTATTTACACCGATGTTCGGTGATATCATTGCGGAGATTCCGGCGGAAAATGTATCGAAGCTTGCAATTACCTACACGGTAATCGGTGAAGTGACAGATACAAATTCAATTGAATACTGCGATATGACAATCGGATTAGACGAGGCAGTTTCTACGTGGAAAGCGCCGCTTGAGAAGGTGTTCCCTTCCATATCGGGAACGGTAAAGGCTGAGCCGGTGGAAGAGAAGCTTTTCAACGCAGAAAGCATTTATGTCTGCAGTCATAAAATCGCGCAGCCGACAGTATTTATTCCGGTATTTCCAGGAACGAACTGTGAGTATGACAGCGCGAGGGCATTTGAACGCGCCGGTGCAAAAACGGTGACAAAGATTTTCCGTATTTAGATGCGGCGGATATCCGTGATTCCGTGGCAGAGTTTGAGAAAATTATCGGACAGTCGCAGATGATTATGTTCCCGGGCGGATTCAGTGCGGGTGACGAACCGGACGGTTCAGCCAAATTCTTCGCAACGGCATTCCAAAATGCAAAGTTGAAAGAAGCTGTTGAGAAGCTGCTAAATGAAAGAGACGGACTTGTGCTTGGAGTCTGCAATGGATTCCAAACGCTTATTAAGCTTGGACTGGTGCCGTACGGCAAGATCTGCGGACAGACAGATGCGTCTCCGACGCTTACTTATAATACAATCGGACGCCATATTTCCAAGATGGTCTACACAAAGGTTGTGACGAATAAATCTCCGTGGCTTCAGGGGGCGGAATTAGGCGGCGTGTACACGAATCCGGCATCCCACGGAGAAGGACGATTCGTAGCATCGGAGGAAGTATTGAAGGAACTCTTTACGAATGGACAGGTTGCCACACAATATTGCAGTCTTGACGGCAGCATCACAATGGATGAGGAGTGGAACCCGAACGGTTCATACATGGCAGTCGAAGGTATTACAAGTCCTGACGGACGTGTTCTCGGTAAGATGGCTCACTCAGAGCGCCGCGGTGATTCCGTGGCAGTCAACATCTACGGCGAGCAGGATATGAAGATATTTGAGTCTGGTGTAAAATATTTCAAATAATAGGAAAGAGATATGCATTCCATATTAATAGTAGAAGATGATATAAATATAAGCGGGCTTCTTAAGGAAGCCCTTGAAAAAGAGAGTTATCTCTGTACACAGGCATTTTCAGGAACGGAGGCGAGAATGCTTCTCGCCGCAAGTTCCTACTCTCTTGTGCTTCTTGATTTAATGCTGCCGGGCATTCTGGGTGAGGAATTCTTAAAAGAGGTGAGGCGTAAAGGAAACACACCTGTGATCGTTCTTACTGCAAAGGATACGGTAGACGATAAAGTGGAGTTTTTAAGAGGCGGTGCGGACGACTATGTGACGAAACCTTTCGATATTAAGGAAATTCTTGCACGTGTAGAAGTACAGATTAGAAGGACAGGGGATATGCCGCATGAACAGTTTCTAAACTATCAGGGGATGGAACTTGATAAAGAGCATTTCTGTGTAAAAGTGGAAGGAGTGGTCCTTTCAAAGATTACGAAACAGGAGTTTGCTATTTTGGAGCTTTTATTAAAACATCCAAAGAAGGTGTTTGGGAAAGAAGAGATATTTGAATATGCATGGAAAGAAGCGTATATGGGCGAGACCAAAACCTTAGATGTGCATATCAGCAATATCCGCAAAAAGATAAAGGTTGTGACAGAAAGAGAATATATTGAAACCGTATGGGGTATCGGTTACAGGCTGCATCCGTAATCTTTACTCTTTTTTTACTTTTTATTTGCGATTAATTAGGATTTCACTTGTAGAATAAAAGCAGATAAAGAAAAGGAGAGATAAAAGATGAGTGAGTATTTATTGAGTACAAACGGATTGACAAAACAATTTGGGCGCCATAAAGCTGTGAATCAGGTAAATCTTCACGTGAAAAAGGGTGCGATTTATGGATTCATCGGCAGAAACGGCGCCGGTAAAACTACATTTTTGAAAATGATAAGCGGACTTTCTAAACCGACCTGCGGCGGGATAGAGATGTTTGGATATAAGAATGAGGAACTGAAGAATGTCCGTTCCCGCATAAGCTGTCTGATTGAAGCGCCGGGGTTGTATGGTAATATGACTGCCTATGATAATCTTGCAATTAAATGTAAATTATTCGGGATAAACGAAGCAGACGATTCCAGTATTGGATCGTCTCGGATTTACCAATTATCAGGTTGTAGATAAAAATACAATTCACATTTACGAGAGGCTTGACTATGCTTGTTTTTCTGACAATTCAATCCATCAGCAATGGAGTATTTTTTGGTAAGGTTGTATGGGGATCTGTAAAGGAATTTATAACATATGGTTTGATTCAGACATTGTTACATTTTGCACTTGTGATCATTGTGATGTGTATTGCGGTTCTTATCCGTAATAATGTAATCAGCATGCTAATTGCAGTGTGTCTTTGTATGAATATAACGGCAATTTTTTACGGATTTTTGGATAAGATACTTTCCAAATTTGGAGTTGAGGATTTTCATGTTATGGAATATACCGTAAGCGGCAGGATGACTCTTCTCGACATGGATGTGACAGCGAAGGCGGCAGATAAGAGATATCTGCCGCCAATTGCGTTTCTTGCGGGAACATGAGAGCAATATGTTGATTACCAAGGAAATTGATTGGGGAAATACGGGCGAACTGACAGAACTTTTGAACGGTATTTTGAGAGAGCGCAGAAAAGAACATGCTGATTATATGAGAAAAGAGCAGATGATAGCGGATGCGTATACAAACCTGTCGCATGATATCAGGACGCCTCTTACTTCGCTTGACGGGTATTTTCAGCTTTTGGAAAATGCGTGTGATGAGACGGACAGGAAACGATATATTTATATCATTCAGGAGAGGATTGAGATTCAACTTAAAAAGAATGTAAATAAAGCGGAGCTTGTATTTCGTAATAAGGTGGAAAGCCCGGGGAATATTGATATTACCCAAATATTGGAGAGATTTTATAAGGCGGATGAAGCAAGGAATAAAAACTCGACCGGACTTGGGTTATCCATTGCGAAAGGGTTTGTACTTAAAATGGATGGTGAGATTGAGGCGGAGATGGAGGATAAGTGGTTCTGTATTAAGATCAGGTTTGAGTGTGAGAATTGAAATCTTAATAATTACATTGAAAATTCCATATAGAGGTGTTATGGTTAAAATATATTAGATAAGATTCAAATAGAAATGTGTTTGGTATGGTAAAGCATGTAGAAGGATAAGGGGAAAATATATGGATGTAAAAATGAAAGATGTTTCATCAAAGACACTAATGACAGAGGGGTCTATTTGGAAGAAAATGGTGCTTTTTGCGTTTCCACTTATGCTGGGGAATCTGTTTCAGCAGTTATATAATACGGCAGACTCGCTGATTGTGGGGAATTTTCTGGGGAGTAATGCTTTGGCGGCAGTAAGTTCATCAAGCAGTCTGATCCAGCTTCTGATTGGATTTTTCCAAGGATTGTCCATAGGAGCCGGGGTCGTTATATCCCAGAATTTTGGCGCAAGAAATAAGGACGGGGTGGAAAGAGCCGTTCATACAAGTGTGGCAATCGGTCTTTTAAGCGGTGTAATATTGACGGCTGTAGGTATTCTTTTTGCACCACAGATATTAATTTGGATGGATACGCCCAAGAATGTATTGGCAGAATCGGTAGTTTATTTCAGAATTTATTTTTGGGGCATATTGGGATTTGTCATGTATAACGTATTCGTAGGAATTCTAAGAGCCATAGGAGACAGCAAGCATCCGCTTTACTATCTTATGATTTCATCTGTAATGAATGTTGTACTTGATGTTGTATTTATTGCAGTATTTCATATGGGAGTGGGTGCGGCAGCCCTTGCCACGACGCTTTCACAGTTTGCCAGTGCATTTTTGTGTCTGATACAGCTTATACGGACAAAAGAGGACTGTCGTGTGACGATTAAGAGAATTCGTTTTGACAGGGAAATGGTTCGCCAGATTCTTGGTGTTGGTATCCCATCGGGAATCCAAAATTCTATTACCGCTGTTGCGAATGTGGTTGTACAATCTAATATCAATGCTTATGGTGAAATGGCGATGGCAGGCTGCGGCGCATTTTCAAAGATTGAAGGGTTTGCGTTTATGCCGATTATGAGCTTTAACATGGCGATTACAACATTTGTAGGGCAGAATCTGGGTGCAAAAGAATATGAGAGAACGGAAAAAGGCGCGCGTTTTGGAATCTTAAGTACTATGGTGTTGGCGGAGATTGTGGGTATCATTACATTTATCTTTGCACCGGCGCTAATCGCGGCATTTGACAGGACGCCGGAAGTTATTGTATATGGTGTGGGAAGAGCAAGAACAGAAGCATTATTCTTTTTCCTTCTTGCATTTTCACATTCGGTTTCAGCTGTGTTAAGAGGTGCGGGGAAATCTACTGTTCCAATGATGGTTATGGTAGTTTTTTGGTGTGTTATCCGTGTAGCCATTCTTGCGGTGGGCAGAGTTGTGATGCCGAGCATTCAGATAGTATACTGGGTATATCCGATTACTTGGGCGCTAAGTACAATCGCATTTATCATATACTATAAGAAGGCGGACTGGATTGGCGCATATAAAAAGCGAGAGGTGAGGCAGTGATATTGGAATTAGAAAAAAAGGAAATGCCATATATTTCCGAACTGTTTGCCGGCTGGGAGGAAACTATGATTTGGTCCTGCTTTCAGGGATATATGGGCAGGGCGTTTGTATTAACGAAGAATAGTCCTGCTTCTGCACAGGTTGTGATTGGTGATTTTTGCTTTTTGGCAGGAATCCCTGAGGCAGAATTGATAAGACATACACCCGAGGGTTATACGGGAAAGACGTTTCTTTTGGTTCCGCAGAATAAAGAATGGAATCCTTATATTGAAGAGATATGGGGAGAACGGGCGCGAAAGTCGTGCAGATATGCAATTAAAAAGGAAAAAGATGTCTTTGACACGGCAAAGCTTCACAAGTTTACCGAGGAAGTTCCGCCGGAGTATGAGCTGAAAAGGATTGACCGCATGCTGTATGAAAGGGTTTTAAAGGAGGACTGGTGCCGTGATTTATGTTCCGGTTTCAAAAACAGTGAAGAGTATGCACTCCGGGGAGTCGGATTTGTTATTGTAAAAAATGGAGAAATCGTGGCGGGAGCCTCATCTTATTCCGTATATGATGAAGGAATCGAGATTGAGATTGATACAAAGAAGGAGTACAGAGGGCTTGGATTTGCGAAAGCATGCGGAGCGAGACTGATTTTAGAATGTTTGAAGACAGGAAAATATCCAAGCTGGGATGCCATAGATATGCGGTCGGTTTCGCTGGCAGAAAAGTTAGGGTACCACATGGATAAGCCATACGATACATATGTAATAGATATATAGTATCTATGCAGAGGGGCTATACAAGAGATTGTGAAATCTTTGTGAATATTTAAAAGGTACCTTGCAATATAAAATTTGATATGTTAATATATGGAATACAAGGTACCTTGTTAATTAAGAGTACCTTGTATATTTTTTTAGACAGGAGAGGTAAAATGGGTGACAAAGAAGACATTGAACTGAAACGGGAACTAATGCACAGACTCCGCATGTGCGGACATTATATTTATTTTCATACCGGAGATAAGGCGGGACAGAAGAGAATTCTGATGACATTATTTAAACGCGGAAATATGACGCAGAGGGATCTGCAGGAGCTTATGGAAATCAAATCGGCGTCATTAAGCGAAATTTTGGTAAAGATTGAGGCGGAAGGATTCATTGAGAGAATGAAAAGCGATGAGGACAAACGCCGGGTTGAAGTTAGACTGACTGAGGCCGGAAGGCATGAAGCCTGCGGTATTGAGGCGGAAAACGACAGAGTTGCAGAACAGTTGTTTCAAGGATTGACTTTGGAGGAAAAACAACAACTATTTTATTTGCTCGACAAACTTGTAGAAAAATGGACAAAAAAGGGAGGAGATAAGAGATGATAAAAGAGCTTTCAAAATGTATTCGGGAATACAAAAAGGCATCTATACTGACGCCGATATTTGTTTCTTTGGAAGTGGTAATGGAATGTATCATTCCGTTTATTATTGCCCGGCTCGTGAATCAGATTAAGGCAGGCTGCGAATTTCGCGTGATTGCATATTACGGATGTGTGCTGCTTGTAATGGCCGGCTTATCACTTACATTCGGAGCGCTTTCGGGTGCGTATTGTGCGACGGCTTCCTGCGGATTTGCAAGGAACTTAAGAAAAGATTTGTTTTACAAGCTTCAGACATATTCGTTTACGAATATTGACAGATTTTCTACGTCTTCACTTATTACAAGGCTTACGACAGATACGGCGAATGTGCAGATGGCATATATGATGATTATCAGAATTGCAATCCGCTGCCCGTTTATGCTTATATTTTCATTCACAATGGCATTTGTTATGGGCGGAAGAATGGCATGGGTATTTTTGTTTACAATCCCGGTTCTCGGTATTGCCCTGTTTTCCATTATTAGGAAGGTAATGCCGCTGTTTAAAAAGGTATTTAAGAAATATGATAATTTGAACAATTCCATTCAGGAAAACATCAAAGGAATGCGTGTTGTCAAGTCATATGTCCGTGAAGAATATGAGAAGGAAAAGTTCGGAAAAGCGGCGGAAGATATCTGCACGGATTTTACAAGAGCGGAGAGAATTTTGGCGCTGAATAACCCGATTATGCAGTTCTGCATGTATACGGTTATGATTTTTGTGCTGTACTTTGGTTCCTATACGATTATTACGACACGCGGCATAGCTTTAGATGTGGGACAGTTTTCAGCGCTTCTTACATATAACTTCCAAATATTGATGAGCCTTATGATGATTTCGATGATATTTGTCATGATTACAATGGCAAGTGAGTCGGCAAAGCGTATTGTAGAAGTGCTTCAGGAAGAAAGTACGATCCATAATCCGGAAAATCCGATTTATGAAGTAAAGGACGGTTCTG
This sequence comes from uncultured Lachnospiraceae bacterium, assembly GCA_947366105.1. GTDB lineage: Bacteria > Bacillota > Clostridia > Lachnospirales > Lachnospiraceae > Faecalimonas. The sequence continues at coordinate 13,986 of CANAZK010000025.1, forward strand.
TTGATTTTGAAAATGTAAATTTTAAATACTCAGAAAAGGCGGAAAAGATGGCTCTTTCGGATATTGATTTACATATCCGCTCAGGTGAAACAATCGGTATTATCGGTGGAACAGGTTCATCAAAATCTTCACTGATTCAGTTGATTTCCAGACTTTATGACGCTTCCGAGGGTTGTGTGAAGGTGGGTGGAATCGATGTGAAAGAATATGACCTGGAGACGCTTCGTAATCAGGTGTCTGTAGTATTGCAGAAAAATATTCTGTTTTCCGGTTCTATTAAGGATAACCTGCGCTGGGGTAATAAGGACGCTACGGATGAAGAGATTATTGAGGCATGCAGACTTGCCCAGGCAGATGAGTTTATCAATCTTTTTCCAAAGGGATATGATACTCACATTGAGCAGGGCGGAACGAACGTGTCAGGAGGTCAGAAGCAGCGGCTTTGCATCGCCAGGGCGCTTCTTAAGAAACCAAAGATTCTGATTCTTGACGATTCCACAAGCGCGGTTGATACAAAGACGGATGCATTGATACGTAAGGCATTTAAGGAATTCATCCCGGAGACGACGAAGATCATTATTGCACAACGTACGTCTTCCGTAGAGGATGCGGACAGGATTATCGTTATGGATAAGGGAACTATTGACGCAGTGGGAACACATGAAGAGCTTATGCATAATAATGACATTTACAGAGAGGTATATACTTCTCAGAATAAGGCGGGTGATGACAATGAGTAGAGAGGTAAAAGCGGCTCCCGGAGCGAAAAAAGGAACAATGGGGAGAATTATCAAGACATTATTTGAGTTCTATCCTGTGAAGCTTCCGCTTGTATTATTCGGAATTATTTTCAGTGCAGTTGTAAGTTCCATTCCGTCGGTTTTCATGCAGAACATCATAGCCGTTGTGGAAGAAAGCTGGCAGAGCGGAGACTGGGACTCCGTAGCGGGAAGAGTTGCTGCATTTGTAGGCATTTTGCTTGTGCTTTACATACTGTCTCTTGTTTCCGCCTTTACGTATACGCAGATGATGGCTGGGCTTACCCAGGGATTCTTAAAGAAGCTTCGTGTAAAAATGTTTAACGGCATGCAGAATCTACCGATTAAATATTTTGATACACACAATCATGGGGATATTATGAGTTATTATACGAATGATATTGATACGTTAAGACAGCTTGTGTCACAGAGTATGCCTAACCTTTTAATCTCTTCCATTACGATTATTACAGTATTTTCCATTATGATATACTTCAGCGTATGGCTTACGATCATCGTGCTTTTGGGCGTTGCATGTATCATTATGGTGGCAAAGAAGGTAGGAGGGAATTCGGCAAAATATTTCATACGTCAGCAGACGTCTATCGGCAAGGCGGAAGGGTTCATTGAGGAGATGATGAACGGTCAGAAGGTCGTGCAGGTATTCTGTCATGAGGAAGAATCAAAAAAGGATTTTGACAGAATTAATGATGAACTGTTTGAGAACTCCCAAAAGGCAAATAAATATGCGAATATGCTTATGCCGATTCTCGGAAATATCAGTAACGTCATGTATGTGGTTGTGGCGTTGGCAGGGGGAGTTCTCCTTTTGGCTGATGTGACGAATGTGAGCATCTCCGGGATGGCAATGGGAATCAGTATTGTAGTTCCGTTTTTAAATATGACAAAACAGTTCTGCGGCAACATTAACCAAGTGTCAAATCAAGTCAACGCTATTGTGATGGCGCTTGCGGGGGCGGAACGTATCTTTGAACTGATTGACCAAAAACCGGAGGAGGACGAAGGTTATGTAACGCTGGTAAATGTCCGTGAGGAAAATGGGGAGCTTGTGGAATGCAAGGAGCGCACAGGCATATGGGCATGGAAGCATCCGCATAAAGCAGACGGAACCATTACTTACGAGAGGCTTATGGGCGACGTGCGTATGTTTGATGTAGACTTTGGCTACGAGCCGGATAAGACCGTGCTCCATGATGTGACTCTCTATGCCGAGCCGGGGCAGAAGGTTGCTTTCGTAGGCGCAACCGGCGCCGGCAAGACCACAATCACAAACCTGATTAACCGTTTCTACGATATATCAGACGGTAAAATCCGTTATGACGGCATTAATATCAATAAGATCAGGAAGTTTGACTTACGCCGCTCCCTTGGAGTGGTGCTTCAAGATACGAATCTCTTTACAGGAACGGTTATGGATAATATCCGTTATGGGCGGCTGGATGCGACGGATGAGGATTGTATTGCGGCGGCGGAACTTGCAGGCGCCCATAATTTTATCACTCGTCTGCCGCAGGGGTATAATACGCCGCTTACAGAAAATGGCGCCAGTCTTTCTCAGGGGCAGAGACAGCTTCTTGCAATCGCAAGGGCGGCAGTGCTGGATCCGCCGGTAATGATTCTCGATGAAGCAACCTCTTCTATTGATACCCGTACAGAGGCGATTGTGCAGAGAGGTATGGACGCGCTTATGAAGGGAAGAACAGTATTCGTGATCGCACACCGCTTATCAACAGTGCGCAATTCGGATGTAATTATGGTTCTTGAGCAAGGACGTATTATCGAACGTGGAACACACGATATGCTTATAGAAGAAAAAGGGAAATATTATCAGCTTTATACAGGAGCATTTGAACTGGAATAGAAAAACACGGGCAGGCATCCTTTTATGGATTCCTGCCCGGTCTATTATATTGTGTATCAGAGTGTGTCGCCCTTCTTTATATATCCCGGTTTTTCAGGGGAAGCCACGATATCTTTTACATGAATGATTTTAGAATTTTTATCTATTACATGGTTTTCGATATGTGCATTTTCACTGATGTATACACCAGGCAGAACAATGCTGTTCTTTATAACGGCGCCTTTTTTGATTGTACATCCTCTGCCGATAACAGAATTTTCGATTTTGCCTTCAATGAGACAACCGTTTGACACAACAGAAGCTTTCACCTCGGCAGTATCAAAGTACTGTGTCGGGCAGGAATCATTTGTTCTTGTATAAATCGGCCAATTATCGTCAAAAAGGTTCATTGCGTTTTTAAAATCTATTAAAGAGATATTTGCATCATAATAGCTCTTAAAATCTGATATAGGTGCAAAGAATCCACGATGGGCAACGCCTCGTATATCAAGTTCACTGCATTCACTGTTGACAATATCAGCAAGAGTAAATACGGAAGAAGTTTTCTTCGCCTTTTTAATAAGTTCTATAAATAACTCCTTCTTCATTACATATGTATCCATGAAAATGTTTCTGTTCTTTGCAGTGCCGCGGTTTGGCTCAAGAGAGAGTACACCTTTCTGCTTATTCAGATTCAAAGTCTGGCAATTGATATATTTGTCTTTTGCATTATCAACAGAGTGGTACACTAATGAAATATCGGCGCCTGAGTCAATATGCGTCTGAAGCAGGGCGCTGTAATCCATTGTGTAAACCATATAGCTTGGAGCAATTAATACATATGGATAATGTACATGCTCAATACTATTCAGATTATCCATGAAAGCTGAAATATCAGTACTATAAATATCATTCTGCACGGCTGTCTCAGAGAACAAAAGATGGATTTTACCGCGCTTAGAGTTAATGTTATAATGACGTCCGCTTCCGAGATGTTCCGTAAGGGAGCGCGCTCTTCTGCGTACATATACCTGAATGCGATCGATTCCGCTGTTGCTCATATTCGAGATAGGGAAGTCAATAATTCTGTATCTTCCGAGAAAGGAAAATGCACCAATCGGGCGATAGTCGTGAAGTCCCTCCACCCAAATATGGTTGGCACCAAAGTTTACGATACCAAATGCTTTAGACATATTATTCTACCCCCTTTACACGTTTTGCAACAAGCTCAATATTTTCGCTGTCGGCGCTTCCTACAACAGCCTGTTTTCCGATTTTAACGCCGTCGGCGACAAGCGCACGCGTAACGGTTGCGCCGCTTTCCACAACGGTTCCCGGCATAAGAACGCTGTCAATTACTTTTGCTCCGGAACCCACCTTTACGCCTGTAAACAATACGGAATTTTTAACTTCACCGTCAATAATACATCCCTGATTAATGAATGCGCGGTTAATGACGGCATCCGGTCCTATATATTGTGGGAGCGTCGTCATATCCTGTGTATAAATTTTCCACGTAGGATCATTTAAGTCAAGTTCATTATTATGGTTCAGAAGATCCATATTTGCTTCCCACAGTGAGTCAATGGTTCCCACATCTTTCCAATAACCTTTGAATCTATAGGCATAGAGAGATTTATTGTCCTCAAGCATTGCAGGAATAATATCCTTGCCGAAGTCATGGTTGGAATCCGGGTTTTTCATATCTGCAAGAAGCATCTTGCGAAGCGGCTTCCATTCGAATATGTAGATACCCATAGAAGCCAAATTGCTTTTCGGTTCTGCAGGCTTTTCCTCAAATTCTACGATGCGGTCATTTTCATCTGTGTTCATGATGCCGAAACGGCTCGCTTCCTTCAAAGGAACCTCAAGTACGGCAATTGTTGCGTCGGCGCTGCATGATTTATGATATTCGAGCATCTTCGCATAATTCATTTTATAGATGTGGTCGCCTGAAAGAATAAGAATATAATCAGGGGAATGAGCATCAATAAAATCAATATTTTGGGAAATGGCATCGGCAGTTCCGCGGTAGACATCAAGATTGGCGTCTGCCTTTTCTCGCGGAGGGAGTACAAAAACTCCGCTGTCTTTAGCATCTAAACCCCATCTCCCGCCTGCAGCTACATAGCTGTTCAGTAAGATGGACTCATATTGTGTAAGAACTCCCACTACATCGATACCGCTGTTTGCACAGTTACTGATTGGAAAATCGATGATGCGGTATTTGCCGCCATATGATACGGCCGGTTTGGCAACTTTGTTTGTCAAATCGTGCAGACGGGTTCCACGGCCGCCGGCAAGAATCATAGCTAACATATGTTTCATAAAAATCTCCCTTCTTCTTTGGTCTTACATATACCTATATTATATATTTATATTGTACAATTTACCAGTCCTTTTTATGTTAAATATGTGCATTTTGGTAAGAAAAATATTATTGTTTTCAAGATGGCAGAAAGGCTGGAATTATGATATAATTTATAGAAGATAACCATAATTTTCAGATATTAATTAAAGGAGGCTGACCGTGATGACAGATAACATTATTATTACTATTGGAAGACAATTTGGAAGTGGCGGGCATGAGATTGGAAATAAGCTTGCGACAAGACTGAACATTCCGCTTTATGACCACAATCTTGTCAAAATGGCAGCGAGAGAACTGCATCTTGACGAAAAGACGGCTAAAGAGGCGGACGAGACAATTCTAGGAAGATTCTTATCTGCGTATGTTGCAGGGATAGGAAGCTATACCTCTTTTGTGAATGAGGAACAGAATTTGGAGCCGGTGAGCGACCGTCTGTACGCACAGCAGACGGAGCTTTTGAAGAAGCTGGCAAAAAGGGGCCCGTGCATTATGGTAGGCAGATGTGCGGACTATGTATTAGGAGATTATTCAAATTTTATTCATGTATTTATCCATGCTTATGAGGAAGACAGAGTGCGCAGGATTATGAATATTTATAAGATGGATGAGAAACAGGCAAAAGAGAAGATCAGGAAGGTGGACAGGGATAGAAAATTATATTATGAGGCGCATACCGGAAGAAAATGGGGCGATATTGAATCCCATCAGATATTGTTTAACAGCAGTCTCTTAGGAATAGAGGGAGTGGTGGACGTTTTGGAGGCGGCTTATTGCCAAAAGCTTAGATAAGATAATACAGCAGGGAATATATGGCATATGCAACAGAATGAGCTTATGTTATTGATAGTTCCGGTCAAAAGCGGTATAATAAGATAAAGTACGGAAAAAGAGAAGGAGGCTTGCAGCATGAAAATAGATATGCATTGCCATGTGAAGGAAGGTTCCATTGACAGTAAGGTAAGTCTGAACGAGTACATTACCCTTTTGAAGGAACAGGGATTTCAGGGAATGCTTATTACTGACCATAATACGTATAATGGCTACCGCTATTGGAAAAATAATATGAGGGGAAAAGAACATACAGACTTCGTGGTTTTAAAAGGAGTGGAGTATGATACATGTGATGCCGGACATATTATTGTCATTATGCCGGAGGGCGTAAGAATGAGGCTTTTGGAAGTAAAGGGGCTTCCGGCATCGGTTTTAATTGATTTTGTTCATAAAAACGGCGGAATACTTGGTCCTGCACATCCGTGTGGAGAGAAGTATTTGAGCTATACGAATACGAAGAGATACTTTAAATCACCGGAACAGATAAAGAGATTTGATTTTGTGGAAGGATTCAATGCCTGCGAATCCGCAGAGTCCAATGAAGGGGCGGCAAAATTGATGAGCCGTTACCACAAACCGGGAATCGGCGGGAGCGACGCGCATAAGCCGGAATGTGTAGGTAAAGCATATACTATTCTTCCGGAGTATGTGACCTGTGAGACCGAGTTGATCTCGCTTATCAGAAAGAAAGCGCCGCTTGAGGCCGGCGGGGAATACTATGGCAAAACAACACGGGAGAAACTTGGAAAAGCCGGGAAGATTCTGACATATTCTTTTTGGATATACAATAAGGGAGGCAATCTTTTGAAAATGTATAAAAGAAAGGAAAAGGAGCATAAGGAGAACCCGGTCGATGCAATTGACCCGATTGAAGTGGAATTTCTTGCAAGAAGAAAAATTAAAACAATGTGAAGCAATGTGATATTGAAGTGAAAGGTATGTCGGTAATGACATACCTTTTTGCAACATTGAAAAGCGGAAATGGAGGGATATATGCTGGATGCAGTTTGGGCATGCCTGCTGCTTTCCATCACTTATGCAGATGCCAAAAAGAAAAGAATACCGGACTGCCTTACGGCGGGAGTATTTCTATGCGGAATGTCTGCCATGCTGTTTTTGGAAAGACGGGAGATGCTGGATCGGATTGGCGGGCTTGGAATCAGTCTGCTGGTATTTTTTATCATATTGTTTGCGGCGCCGGGCTCTTTCGGAGGAGGAGATGTGAAATTAAGCGCTGCAAACGGCTTGTATCTTGGCGCCAGGTTATGGATTAGGAGTTTTGTGGCGGCGGTTTTGCTGGCGGGTATATTTATTGTGGCATGTACATTGTTCAAAAGAGAAAGATGGAAAGAGGAAATAGCGTTTGGACCATATTTATGTCTGGGTGCGGCGTTTGCAAAATGGCTGTAAAAAAGATGGCATTTTAAACGGCTGCTCAGAAAATTGTTTCGCGAGCAGCCGTCTTAAAAGGTGCAGATTATTATTTATATGTAGCGCCGGAGCGTCGGATAGATTCTCTTACCAAAACATCCATGGCATCCAGACATATGTCAGGGACGTCATGAGTTTCCGCATAAACAGATAACTCTGTACAGGCAAGGATAACCACGTCGCAGCCGTTTGCGGTAAATTCCTCCATTACACGAGAGAATTTAGACACATCGGCAGCTTTTCCACGTTTGATATCATCATAAATAAGAGACATAACATCTATTTGACGTTCTTTGGACGGGTGAAACGGGATAATCCCAAAAGACTCGCACTCTTTATGATAGAGTCTTGTCTGAATGGTGCCGTCCGTTGCCATGATACCGATTTTCTGTACGTTTTTATAATGTTCGGCCGCATAACGGACGCTTTCGTGTATCATGTTAATGAGGGGAACCGAGACTGCGGACTGCACTTTGTCGAAGAAGTAGTGCGATGTATTGCATGGGATTGCAATATTGACCGCGCCGAGGCTTTCCAGCATCTTTACGTCCTTTCGCAGAAGCTCCACAAGTTCTGTATCATTTCCGTCTTTGATAGCCGCGGTTCTGTCAGGAAGCGTGGCATGGCTGAACAAGAGAATGTCAAGATGCTCCTGATCACAGGAGGCTTCCGTATGTTCGGTAATCCGATTATAAAAAAATGCGGACGCCGCAGGTCCGACGCCTCCGATGATGCCTAGTTTCTTTTTCTCCATTCTGCTCACATTATCCTCTCTGTTATTCATAATATTTTTTGAACTTTACATAATGACTGAGAAAGTTCTTGTACATTGCATAAAAGCGCTTCGGTCTGAGATCCTTTTTGAAAAAGTTTGGATTAACAACCTTTTTTTCGTGAATAAGGCGTTTCATTTTTGCTTTCATCTCCGGACTCTTTACATATTTGAACGCAACTTGTTTTGGAACAACCATCCATAGATGTTCATCCTGAGCCATCTGAAACGGGATATTCTTTCCGTAAATATATTCATCCACAAGATATTTGGCAATGTTGAAGCCGGAACCCGTCACATAGTAATTGCTTCGGCCTTGGCGGGTATTAATCTCGAAGAATTTAAACTTTTTATCCCGAATGTCATATTTGATATCAAAATTGGAAAAGCCTACATAATGCAGGTCTTCCAAAAGAGCCTTGGTTTTCAGCATCAATTCGTCATTTGGTTCAGTAACGATGATTGCATGATTGCCGATTCCCTTCGGCGTATGTTCCTCCAAAAGGACATGTCCCAGACACATCATCTTTACTTTGCCGCAGCGGTCGGAATAAGAAGTCAGCACATGCATATATTCATCATTACCCGGAACAGTATCCTGAATAATCATGCGGTCGCTGTAACCTGCATTGTAAATATCAGTAATTGCCTGATTCAGTTCTTCACGGTTATTCAGGAAATATACTTTCTTCTGCGTTGGAAACGGATGCTCCCAGTATGCCACGCTGTCAGACGGCTTTAAAATTACCGGGTATGGGAAATCAATGTCAAAATTCAGTCCCATGTCGCGGGTATAAACAAAAGTTCCCGGGTAATCGATGCCGTGCTTTTCACAGAGCTGGTAGAAGAGTTCCTTCTGCTGCAGTTGGTCCATTAATTTAAAATCAATATACGGCGCGATAATGTTGGAGGCCAGTTTGTGCTTATATTTGGAAAGCAGCGCCACATAGTTATCACCGCAGCCGATGGCAATGATTTTCTTGTCTTTGTGCTGTTCTGCAAATGAATTGATGTTCTGAAGAAAGTATTCATCATCATCATTCTTCGGGTTTGCCTTATATATGGTAATCTTGCTGTTATAACTCGGTCCGGTTGGAAATTTGCCGAAAACGTAGGTTTTTACCTGATACGCTTCATAAAATGCTCTTGCAACGCTGTATGTGTTGATGTCGCCCCCGAAAGCAACGGGGATGAATTCAAGGTCTTTAAATAGCATGGTGTTTCTCCTTTTTGTTATCAGAGTTTTACTGTATTTTAATGTATAATGTATCTATTATAATATATTTGGAATAAATTGTGAATAGCTGTCACATATTTATTTTGCCCTAAAAAAGCGTTCCGATACGATAGACAATAAAGCTCATGGTCCATGCTGCAAGGAGCTGGAAAAGTATAATCAGAAAAGTAAGCTTTCTGCTCTGCACCTCTCTGTTAATGGTGGCGATTGTTGCGGTACATGGTACATAGAGGAGACAGAATACCATAAGAGCATATGCATTTGCGGCTCCGAAACCGAGTGTGCCAAGGGTTGCAACCATTGCGGACATACCGGTTTGGGAAGTAATATTTTGAATTCCAAACAGTACGCCGCAGCTTGATACCACTACTTCCTTGGCGGCAATTCCGGCTATCAATGCAACGACAATCTGCCAGTAGCCAAGCCCGACAGGCTCAAATATAGGAACGGCCAGTTTTCCTATCATGGAGCCGAAGCTCTCCGTAATGTCTGTCACATATCCTGCCGTACCGAAATTTAAAAGGATCCACATAATAACAGAAGCCACGAAAATTACGGTTCCGGCTTTGGTCAGGTAGTCTTTTACCTTTTCGCCCACGTAAATAGCAATTGTGCGTGCATTCGGCGTTTTGTATTCCGGCAGTTCAATCAATAATGCATGTTCCGCCTTGCTTCCGTCCAATTTGGAGATAATATATGCGGTGGTAATAGCAACAATAATTCCAAGCAGGTACATGGAATAGGACACAAGCATTGCATGTCTGGCGAAAAACATTTCTGAAAATAGCACATAAATAGGAAGCCTTGCGCTGCAGGACATAAACGGCGTAATTAATATGGTTTTCAGGCGGTCTTTTTTATGTTCCAGCGCCCGGGATGCCATGACAGCCGGAACAGAGCAGCCAAAGCCTAAAAGCAGTGGAATAAAAGCCCGTCCTGAAAGTCCCAGCCTGCTCATAATATCATCCATGACAAAAGCAACTCTTGACATATATCCGCTGTCTTCAAGAAAGGCAAGCGCCAAAAACAAAATGAAAATATTCGGCAGGAAAGTGAGAATTCCGCCTACTCCTGATATAATGCCGTCAACGATAAGAGATATAATCATATCGCTTGCATGCATGCCGGCAAGGAAGTCCGATACCTGCCCGGAAAAGAATTCCAGGAATACTTCAAAATATCCTTTCAGCCAGTCTCCGAT